>JAHLFP010000009.1 GCA_018883715.1 Candidatus Allofournierella pullistercoris
CGTAGTAAACTGGCGGATTTTTTGGAATGCAGGATGCCTGCTGTGTGGCACTTACCCCCGGCAACACATGGGGTCTGAACCAGATTTTGTGGGGTACATTGAAGCCGGGGGACAGGTGCCTTGTCTCCGGGCTGGAACACAATGCTGTGATGCGGGTGTTGCACCTGTTGCAGAAACAGGGGTTGCAGGTGGACTGCATCCAAAGCGATGCAACCGGAAAAATCTCGCTGGAGGATGCCCAGCGGAAACTGCGCCTTAACCCCCGGCTGGAAGAGGTGGACCGGGCGGTTTAGGCGATTCGACAGCTGGCAAGATAACAAAAAATCCCCCTTTGCGGTGTGCAAAGGGGGATTTTGTCCTATTTATAGGGAAATTACAGGGATTTCAGCATGGAGCAGACAATCTGGGTGGCGGTGGTGACGTACTCGCTGATGCTGAAGTCCTTTACCACCAGGCGCTCGTGGCCTTCCTCGTCTGCGTTGTCGCTCATGGCACGCAGAATCACACAGGGAACCTGGTTCTTTGCGGCAATCTGTGCCACAGCCGCACCTTCCATCTCCACGCAGTCGGGATTTACTTTGGCGGCGATGGCGGCTTTGGTGGCACTGTCGCCCACAAACTGGTCACCGGTGGCAATTTTGCCAGCCAGAGCGGTTACACCCAGGCTTTTGCAGGCATCCAGAGCGGCCTGTACCAGGGTTTCATCCCCAGGGAACTGGGCGGTAAAGGGGGCGGACTTTGCAATCATGTCGTCCTGGGCGTCGTGGTAAACCACGGTTTTGCCCACCACCACGTCACCAATGCCAATCTTGCTGGACATATTGCCCGCAATGCCGGAAAAGATAATGCGCTGGGCACCGAATTTGCCAATCAACACCTGGGTGGTGGCGGCGGCATTGGCCTTGCCCATGCCAGCACAGCATACCACAACCTGCTTGTCACCCAGGTATCCCATGTGGTATTCCACCCCGGCAAAGGGGATGATTTCCACCCCGTCCAGCTGGGCGCAAAGCTGTTCCACCTCGTCGGGCATAGCGCCCATAATGCCGAAAACTTCCATCTTGTTCTCCTTTTTGGTTACACGTTAAACAGGAACTCGATGATATCGCCGTCCTGTACCACATACTCTTTGCCCTCGGTGCGCTGCAAGCCCTTGGATTTTACGGTGGCCATGTTGAAGTCACAGGCGGCGAAATCATCATAGCTTACCACGCTGGCACGGATAAAGCCACGTTCAAAGTCCGAGTGAATCTTACCGGCAGCCTGGGGTGCCTTGGTGCCACGGCGGATGGTCCAGGCACGGCACTCTTTTTTGCCGTCGGTCAGGTAGGAGATAAGACCCAGCAGGGTGTAGCTTGCCTTAATCAGGTTGTCAAGACCGGTAGCCTCGATGCCCATCTCCTGCAGGAATGCCTTTTTCTCTTCGGGGGTGTAGTCAGCGATGTCCTCCTCGGTTTTGGCGCAGATGGGAATGCACTGGGCGCCTTCCTCTTCTGCCAGTTTGCACACAGCCTGGTAGTAGGGGTTTTCGTCCATGCCGCTCATCAGGTCATCCTCGCTCATGTTAGCGGCGTAGATAACCGGCTTGGTGGTGAGCAGTCCCATCTCTTTCAGCTGGAGGTTCTGCTCCTCATCCTCGGTGTCAAAGTCAAAGCTGCGGGCGTTTTTGCCCTTGCCCAGATGGTCTGCCAGCTGTTCCAGCCACTGTGCCAGTGCGCCAGCTTTCTTGTCGCCGGTTTTTGCGGCCTTTGCAAAGCGGGCGGCCCGGTTGGAGACAACCTCCAGGTCGCTTAAAATCAGCTCGGTGTCAATGGTTTCAATGTCACGCAGGGGGTCCACACTGCCGTCCACATGGACAATGTCACTGCCGCCAAAGCAACGCACAACGTGGACAATGGCGTCGCATTCCCGGATGTTGCCCAGGAACTTGTTGCCCAGACCTTCGCCCTGGGATGCGCCTTTTACCAGACCGGCGATGTCCACGAACTCCACAATGGCGGGAGTCTTTTTGTCGGTGTCCCAAATCTCAGCCAGTTTGTCCAGCCGAGCGTCCGGCACAGGAACAATGCCAGTGTTGGGCTCGATGGTGCAGAAAGGGTAGTTTGCCGCCGCCGCATTTTTGGTGCTGGTGATGGCGTTAAACAGGGTGCTTTTGCCCACGTTGGGCAGTCCGACGATGCCTAGTTTCATGTAAATTCACGTCTCCTTTTATCTATCAGCCGTTTCTAGCGTTGAGTTGCTGTTTGGAATAAAGGCGATACCGCTTGCGCAGGATGGCTATTTCGGTATCGCAAAACAGTCATATGCAACTATGCAGTATAGCATAAAAGCTGTGTTTTTTCAATCTACACGACAGATAGCAGTGAGAGAGCAGGGAGCGCTCTTTTTAATAGAGAAGAAGCCTATGGAAAAGCCATATCTGATAAACGGGCGTTTACACTCCAAATTTCTTTTTCAGGAAAGTTTCGTTCAAAAGATGGGTTGTCTCAAACTGTCCGTTGTAAAACACAGCCCAGTTATTGAAAATGCAGGGGAGTGACTTCGCTTTCTCTAAGCTATCCACGGCAACCAAACGCAATGGGATGTTGTGGCTGGTACAATAGTTTGTCACCTGTTCCACACAGTTAAAGATATACGGGCATTGCAAGCCGTAAAAGGATATATGATAAACGGAGATGCTGGAAAGTTTGTGGATAGGATTTACTCCTGTCAAGACACGGTCTTTGTATTCGCAGGAATCAAATATTGGTTTCAAGGATACACCATGCCGAATGGTGGGGTTCACATGGGAATTTTTCCGTACCAGCCGCCCAGTGAGACTTGTCTGTGGGAATACGATGGAGCAACCATTGAGGAATGTCAGAATGCCTTTTTAGAAGCTCCAATCTTCAACGGCAAAACTTTTTGGGATGCCGAGCAGCAGATTGAGTGGGTGGATTGCTAGCACATTCTGAGAATGCCGTAAAACCGCCTTTGTGCTTGTACGTTGGTTTACTGTAACAGCCAAGTCCGGAAAATTTCCAAACCGTCGAAATTTTAACCATTTCCCCGAAAAACCGCCCCGAAAGCGCTTTTCGGGGTTTTTATTTTTTTAGCAGAATGGTATAATAAAACACAAATCTGCCCGTTTTGCAAAAACCCTCCTGCGCCAAAAGCGGACGGGCATGGAAACGAACAACCGCTGTCCGTTTATCTGGACAGCCATTGAGAGGATGGGAAAATAAATGGCAAATCAGAAAGTGTTAATTGTGGACGACGACCAGAACATCTGCGAGCTGCTGCGGCTGTACCTTGTGAAGGAGGGGTATGAAACCTTTCTGGCACACGACGGACAAACCGCGCTGGAGCTGTTTGAAAAAAACAAGCCCGACATGGTTTTGCTGGATGTGATGATGCCCCGTATGGATGGCTGGGAGGTATGCCGGCGGATTCGTGCGGGCAGCAACGTGCCGGTGATTATGCTTACCGCCAAGGGGGAAACCTTTGATAAGGTGCTGGGTCTGGAACTGGGTGCAGATGACTACATCGTTAAGCCCTTTGACACCAAGGAGGTTGTGGCCCGCATCAAGGCGGTTCTGCGCCGCTATAACAACGAGCCTGCCAGCAAGGAAGGGGTAATCGAGTTTGAAAACCTGTCCCTGGATATGAGCCGCTATGAGCTGAAGGTTTGTGGCAAGGTGGTGGAGGCTCCCCCCAAGGAGCTGGAACTGCTGGCTTATCTTGCGGGGCATCCCAACCGGGTGTTTACCCGTGACCAGCTTCTGGACGAGGTATGGGGCTTTGAATACTATGGCGATTCCCGCACCATTGACGTACACATCAAGCGTCTGAGGGAAAAACTGGAAGGCGCCAGCGACAAATGGGGCTTAAAAACCGTTTGGGGCGTGGGGTACAAGTTTGAAGTAAAGGATTGAGGGCCATGCGCAAGAGCATTAGTTCCATGTACTTTGTGACCACCGCCCTGCTTTTGGTGGTCAGTGCCGCCATTATGAGCCTGATTCAGCTTTGGATGGCCATGGGGTATTTCAGCAGGGAACAGCAGGAAACCTTGACCGAGGTGGTAAACATCGTCTGCACCCGTTTGGCGGAGGAAGCCGATGATTTACAGCAGTTGCGGGAAGAAGGACAGCTGCGCACCACCCTGGAGCGTGCCATGAAGCTGGTGGCAAGCACCAGCCGCACCATTCTGTATATTACGGATGCAGATGGAGTGCTGGCTTTGACCACCGAGGAAAACAAAAAAAGTGAAGGGCAAAGCAAGCTGACGGAACAAACCATGGTGGAGGCGGCAAGCCCGGCGGGTTTTTTTGAATCCGGCACCCTGGGAGGACTGTACAACGACCGATATTACACCGCAGGACGTGCTTTTTATAAAAATGGAACCACGGAAATTGGTGGTTATGTGTTTGTAAGCTCGGCGGTGCAGAATCTTCATATTTTTATTGGAGATATGTTCTCTGGTTTTGTCCTGAGTGCGGGGCTGATGATGCTGGCCTCCAGTTTGCTGGCCATTGTGTTCACAAACCGACTGACCACCCCTTTGCGCCGCATCAGCGAGGCGGCAGGCCGTTTTGGTAAGGGAGATTTCAGCGTCCGTGTTCCGGTGAGTGGCACCAGCGAGATGGCACAGCTTGCCGAAACCTTTAACGATATGGCCCACAACCTGGAGACCATTGATTCTTCCCGTGCCAGCTTTATGGGCAACATTGCCCACGAACTGCGTACCCCCATGACCAGCATCAAGGGATTTATTGACGGCATGCTGGACGGCACCATCCCGCCGGAACTGCAACAGCGGTATCTGGGGCTTGTGAGCCAGGAGGTGGGACGGCTGACCCGCTTAATTCAGAATATGCTGGATATTTCCAAGCTGGAAGCGGGAGAGCACCGGGTCAACGCCCAAAGCTATGACATTTGGGAAAGCTTGGTGGGAGTGCTGTCCAGCGTGGAACAGCGGCTGGAAAGCCAGAAGATTCAGCTGGAGGGGATGAATCCCAGCCGTACCATCGTATATGCTGACCCGGACCTTATCTATCAGGTGGTTTACAACATTGTGGACAATGCACTGAAGTTTACCCCGGAAGGCGGCTATCTGAGGATTCAGGTCCAGAAGATGGGCGGCGAGGTAAAGGTGAGCATTCGAAATTCCGGACAGGGAATTGCACCGGATGCCCTGAAATTTGTCTTTGACCGTTTTTATAAAGAGGACAAGAGCCGTGGCCTGAACAAAAAGGGCAGTGGCCTGGGCTTGCATATCTGCAAGGTGTTGGTGACCCTTTGCGGCGGCTCCATCTGGGCCCAAAGCCAGGAGGGAGAATGGTGTGAATTTAACTTCACCCTGCCTTGCGAACCCTCCACGGCGCGCAAACCCGGTCAAGGCCAGAAAAAGAACAGCTGATGCAGGGGCAAGCGGGTGTGCGGTTTGCTTTTTAATGCGGAATGCGATACAATAAAAAGAAGCTCTTTTGTGGAAACTGACCGCAAAAGTGCAAACGTTTTGAATCATTCCGGCGGGCAGGGGACAGACAAGTTGTCCCCACCCGCTAAACAATAGGAGAACGAGCCATGACACAGGTAAGCCCTTCGATTTTGTCCGCAGATTTTGCAACTTTGGGTCAGCAGTGCCAAGCGGTGCTGGATGCAGGCGCCGATATGTTGCATTTTGATGTGATGGACGGCCATTTTGTGCCAAACCTCAGCTTTGGTGTGCCGGTGCTGCAAAGTCTGCACAAGGCACTTCCCGATGCATTTTTTGATGTGCATTTGATGATTACCCACCCCCTGTCCTATGTGGAGGCCTTCGCAAAGGCGGGAGCGGGCTGTATTACCTTCCATGTGGAATGCGACAGCGATGTGCAGGAAACCATTGATGCCATCCACAAGGCAGGCTGTAAGGCCGGGCTTTCGATAAAGCCGGGCACCCCGGTGGAAGCGGTTTTGCCCTATCTGGACCAGCTGGAGCTGGTTCTGGTGATGAGCGTGGAGCCGGGCTTTGGCGGCCAGTCCTTTATGCCCATGGCGCTGGACAAGCTGCGCACGCTGGATGCTATCTGCAAGGAGCAGAATCGGAACATCTGGCTGGAGGTGGACGGCGGCATTGATGCCACCACCGGAGCCCTTTGCACCCAGGCTGGAGCCAATTTGCTGGTGGCTGGCAGTGCTATCTTTGGCAAACCGGATTTGGCACAGGCGGTTCAGCAACTGCGCCAGCTGTAACCGGATGCCCATTGAAAAGGAAGGGAGCCGTATTTGTGAGCAAACAACAACAATATAACTTGATGGAGCAACACCGGGGTGTACACGCTGATTTGTTGCTCATGTGCCTGCCCCTTGTGGCCATGGCTGTATTCTTTTATGGACTGCGTCCGGCGCTGTTGTGCCTGACCGCCATAATAACCGCCAATCTGTGCGACCGTATCGTGGCTTTGCTTCGGCACACTGCCTACCAAAAACGGGAGTGGAGCAGTGAAGCCTTTGCGGTGATGCTCACCCTGATGATGCCCGCCAGCGTCAGCTATTATGTGGTGTTTGTCGGTGCGCTGGCAACCGTGATGCTGGGCAAAGAGGTGTTTGGTGGCTATGGTGCTTACCCATTCCATCCCACGGCGGTTGGTTATGCAGTGGTTGCGGTGAACTGGCCGGAGCAGATGTTCCAGTATCCCCAGCCTTTTTCCCGGCTTCCCTTGGGAATGGTGGAGGGGGTTGCCCTGGCGGAATCTCCCCTGCATGTTTTGAAGAACGGCGGTATTCCGGTGCTGGACGCCATGGAGTTGCTTTTGGGCAACTATGCAGGTGCCATGGGACTGACCGCTCTTCTGGTCACACTGGCCTGTGCGGTATTTTTAATTAGCCGCCGGCGGATTAGCCTGCTGGTAAGTGGTGGCTTTTTGCTTGGTGCGGCATTGGTGGCCTTTGTTGCCCCCCGTATGGGATTTTTGCAGGAAGGCCCTTTGCTGATGGACCGTTTGCAGGCAGTGAAATACGAGCTTTGCAGTGGCGGTATGGTGTTTACGGCGGTGTATCTGCTGGCTGACCCTGTGACCCTGCCTAAAAATCGGGTGTCCAAGTTGCTGTTTGGCCTGCTTTTAGGCTTCATGAGCATGATGTTCCGGTATTACGGCATCCATGAAGTGGGTGTTTGCTTTGCGATCCTCAGCGTTAATGCGGTGTCCGGTTGGCTGGATCGCAGTGTGCGCAAGCTGATGAGTCGGAAAGGAGTGGTGCGTCGTGAATTCTAAGAAAGCCCGGTATCTTTCCGAAAACATGGACTGGATTGCCCGCAGGGATCGAATCCTGCTGAATAACCCGGTGATTATGCAGGGCATGGGCCTTGCTCCCCTTGTGGTGGCGGCAACCAATGCCAACAATGCCCTGATGCTGAGTGTGGCGGTTTTACTGCTGTTGACCCCTACTCGGGTGTTTGCCGCTGTACTGAGCCAGATGGTGCGCCATCGCTTGCGGGCCTTGCTGTACTGTGGGGTCAGTGCGGTGCTTTACATCCCGGTGTATTATGCACTGCGGTTCTTTTTTGACGTGGATATTCTTCTTCTGGGTGTCTACCTACCTATGCTGGTGGTGGAACCCTTGATGATTAAGCGATATGAGCATCCCATTCCGGAAAAGGTGTCCAAAGCCTTTGTGAAGGGACTGCGTACCAGCATCGGATATGTCTTGGTGCTGATGCTCATGGGCTGTATGCGGGAATTGCTGGGCTCCGCTGCTTTGTTTGGAACCCCCATTGAAAAATTGTATTTCCCCTTGTTGCCCATGGCGAACCTGCCTGCAGGCGGTTTTATCTTGCTTGGCCTGGTGTGTGCCGCATGGCGGGGGACAGTTCGTGCATATAAACGTTATGTTCACACGGAGGCGAAGCGGGGTCTATGATGGAAGTATTACAGGCAGTAAGCGTATTTTTTCTGTACGCCGTAACAGCCGTTTTTGCGCAGAATGCGGTGTTCAGCCGTGCCATGGGTGTGTCCCGTCTGGTGAAACTGCTGGACGACCCCACGGTGGATACCCTGGTATTTGGCGGTCTTTTGTGCTTGATTCAGCTGCTTGCCGCCCCTCTGGCCTATTTTGCCAATGGAGCGTTGCAGACGGTCAGCGTTTGGCAGGCGGTGCGTCCGCTGGTCTTTTTGGGCTGTAGCACCGTGGCCTTTTTTGTGGTGCTGGTGGTTCTGTTGGCAGTGTGGGGCGCAAAAGCAAGGCCGGTGGTGGCAGTGTTGCCCATGGCAACCTTTAACACGGCGGTGCTGGGCCTTCTGCTGATTACCACCACCCAGAGCTTCACTTTGCTGGAAACCATGGGCTTTGCCCTGGGCAGTGGTGTGGGCTATCTTCTTGCGGTGCTGGTGGTGGCAGAGGGACAGCGTAAGCTGCGCCATACCCAGATGCCCGCCAGCTTGCGGGGCTTGCCCATTACACTGATTTACATTGGCATTTTAGCATTGGCTATTTATGGGTTTACCGGTCACCGTATCTCCATCGGCTGAGTAAGCGCTCGGTCAAGTTTTTTCAAGGAAAGGCGGAACAAAAGCGATGGCGAAGAAAAATATGGGAAAGGTCAAACGTTACCGCCGCAGTTTTTACAGCGGTCGCCAAAAGGTACTGCGAGCTGTGGCGGTTGTGGTGGCGATTCTGGCTCTGTTTGGGCTGGGATGGCTGGTGGGTCCTGCGTTGATTAACTTTGGTACAAGCACCTGGTACAACCTGACTTCCGGGGCAAAAGAGCCAGAACAGGGTACTTCTGTGCCGGGGGCAGACAGCCAGCCGGCGGATTCTCAGCCTGGTGCAGGGGAGGGTCAGCCTACTCCTGAACCCACTGCTACCCCTCAACCCCAGGAGGATTTGACCCAGGGCAGCTGGGCATTCCTGTCCGCTGAGCAGGTAAGCGAGCAACAACTGGCTTCCACCGTGCAGTCTCTGGTGGAACAGCAGGTGAAATATGCCGTGATTCCGCTGAAGGACAACCAGGGCAATGTGCTGTACCAGTCCCAGGTGGCAACCGCTGTGCCCAGCGTGGTGGCGGGCGCATTTGATGGAGCAGCTGTGGCAGATGCCTTGCGTCAGCAGGGAATTGTACCCGTTGCAAGTTTGAGCGTGTTCCGGGATGCGGCTGCGGCCTATGTGGACCGCACAATGGCTGTAAAATACCAGAACACCGAGGCCCTGTGGCTGGATGCGGCACGGGAATCCGGCGGCAAGCCCTGGCTGAACCCCTATGCAGATACTGCGGTGCAGTATATCTCGGATTTGATTGGGGAAGTAAAGCAGATGGGTTTTGAGCAGTTCTGGCTCAGTGAGGTACGGTTCCCCCCGGTGGGTGGACGGAATCAGGCCGGTTATGGTGCCACCAACGGTGTAACCGAGAGCCAGCGCCTTGCCACTGCCATTGATACCTGGCAGAAACTGGCGGATTGCTGGATTGCCTACCCCTTACAGATTGCAAGCGGCGCCAATGAAACCCTGACAGGCGGCCCTGTCTCCACACTGGGGATTCAGCGTCTGGCTGTCATCGCACCCGAAACCCTGACCGAAGAAGAAACCGCCCAGTTGAAGACGGCGAAAGCGGCGGCTGGGGAGTATCTGGGTGTGCAGAACGGCACCAGCTTTACGGTGCAGGCCGCAGGAAATTGAGCATGAAAACGTCCTGTATTCTGCCCCCTGTGGTTTGGTTGCCAAAACAGCTTTCCGTGTCCAGCTGGGCGGTGCCGGGTGCCACCGCCGCAGGCTGGAGCGCTGAGTTACATCAGCAGATTTTGGACATGCAAAGCGGACAGCCCACTATGGCAGAGCTTACCCTGCCCTCTGCCCTGTTACATCGGGTGGATACCAGCCGCCGGTGGGAACAGGTGTTGGAGCAAACGAAAAAATCTCTGCCAGAGCTGGAACCCTTGCCCCGTGGGTATCTGTATCTGCGGCGCACCACCGCCAGCGGCGTACTGCGGGAGGGACTGATTGCTCTGCTGGATTTGGAGCAATACAGCTTTGAGCCGGGCAACACAAAACCGGTGCGCCAGCCTGTGCCCTTGGCGGTACAGCAGGTGATTGCCCGGGCAAAAATGCGGGAAGAGTCGCCGCTGGAGGGCTCGCCCATTCGGCTGATTTGTAAATATAATCAGGAGGAGCTGTTTTCCTCCTTGCGTTGGTACAGTGAGCAAGCCCCCTGTTTATACCAGGGGGAACTGATTCTCTCCGGCGGACATCTGCAAGCCTGGCTTGTGGAGGATTCCCAGCTGGAGCAGCAAATTACCCACCTGTTTGCCAGCAAGGATGGAGAGCTTGTCATGGTGCCGGTGGAGGGACAGGAAGCCCTGGCTGGGGCGGCCGCCCACTGGCAGTGTTGCAAGGAAGAGGGGGCGGATTTGGACAGCCCCTACCGTTATTGCCTTGTGGAGGTGGGCAGTGCCTTTGCCCCAGAAGTGGTAAAACCCATGCACCGCCTTGTAATGGGTATTCAGGGGCTTGTGCTGGAACAGCAACTGCGCACCTGGTGCAGGGAACAGGGCATTGAGGTGCATTCCCATCCGGTGGAACAGGCTGTGCCCTTGGGTCTTATGTATGCAAGCTGGGAAAAGTGGCTGTATCTGAAAGACAAGGCGGGTTTGCCCGGTGTGTGTCTGCTGGAAGCCTTCCTTGCGGATTATCTGGCTTTGCATCCCATGTGCAGTCGGGATGCCGTTCAGGAAAAAGAAGAGCTGGAAGAACTGACCCAATACGGCCATACAGGTGTGCTGCTGACCCTGAGCGGGGAGCAGTTATTAAAAGGTATACAGGCCGCAGGTGTGATGCCAGCGGCATCTTTTGCTCCTGCCAGCATAGCGGAAAGCCGATTTGAACTGGAATGCCGTTCCCTTATGGGACTAGAAAGATGAGATAACAAGCATGAATTTTAGCCAATTAAAACTGGTTCGCCCGTTGCTTCGGGCGGTGGAAGAGGTGGGCTATGAGCGGCCCTCTCCCATCCAGGCCAAGGCCATTCCTCCTGTGCTGGAGGGACATGACCTGCTGGGCTGTGCCCAGACTGGCACCGGTAAGACGGCGGCCTTTGCACTGCCCATTTTGCAGAAGATGGCTGCCAGCCACCCCTCTCACAAAGGGGTGCGAGCCTTAATTTTGACCCCCACCCGGGAACTTGCCCTTCAGATTGATGACTGCTTTGCAAAGTACAGCAAATATCTGAACGTGCGCCACTGCGTTGTATTTGGAGGAGTGGGACAACAGCCCCAGGTGGACACATTGCGCCGGGGGACGGATATTCTCACTGCTTGCCCCGGCCGACTGAACGACCTGATTGGCCAGGGCCATGTGAACCTGAGCCAGCTTGAGGTGTTTGTGCTGGACGAGGCGGACCGGATGCTGGATATGGGCTTTGTGAACGACGTGAAAAAGGTGATTCGCCACCTGCCCAGCCAGCGTCAGAACCTTTTGTTCAGTGCCACCATGCCCAAGGAGATTGAACAGCTTGCAGGAAGCATTCTCCGCAATCCCGTGACGGTCAAGGTGAACCCGGTAAGCAGTACGGTGGAGCGGATTGAGCAAAAGCTCTACTTTGTGGAAAAACCCCAGAAAAAGCACCTGCTGGCACAGCTTCTTCAAAATCCGGAGATTTCCAGTGCGCTGGTGTTCAGCCGTACCAAGCACGGCGCCAATGCCATTGCGGCCTTTTTGACCAAAAAGGGCATTGCATCGGCGGCGATTCACGGCAACAAGAGCCAGTCTGCCCGGGTGGCGGCACTGGAAGCCTTTAAAACCGGAAAGGTGCGTGCCCTGATTGCAACGGACATTGCGGCACGGGGCATTGACATCAGCGAATTGCCCTATGTGTTCAATTTCGACCTGCCGGAAGTACCGGAAACCTACGTCCACCGCATTGGACGCACCGGACGTGCAGGGGCAGAGGGCGTGGCCATCAGTTTTTGTAGTACACAGGAGCGGGAATATCTGGCGGGAATCGAAAAGCTGAACCGCAAAAAAATCCCGGTGGTGGAATGGCAGGCTGGCATGACGGAACAGGCCGCTGAAACGGCAGAGCAGAAACAGGCAGTCCAGCCCCGCAAACAGGCGGACAAAAAGATGGAACAGCCTGCAAAACAGCCCCGGCAAGCCAAAGCCAAGAAGGAACAAATCAAAGACAATCGCCGTCAGAAAGAGCAAAAACAACCGTTGGAGGAATCGACCGTGGAAGAAAAAACGACTTCGAGCGCTCCCTTAACCGCCAGTGCAAAGCGTCGCCGTCGCCGTCGCCGGGCACAAAACAAAAACCAGGCAGAGCAGACGGTTCAGGCTGTGGCATCGGTACAACAGTCCCAGGGGGAAAAACCCGCCCGTGGTGAAAAAGCACCCCGTGGGGAAAAACCGTCCCGCAGTGAAAAGGCAAACCGTCCCGAAAAGGCCGCAAAACCGGAGCGAGCCAGCCGGAATGGTGGGCGGGAAACCACCGAGCGGGAGACAGCACATACCCCAAAGCCTCACCGCACCGAGCGGAAAGCCCAGCCGCAGGTTCAAAGCGACGACCCGGGTCTGCTGCTCATTACCCGCAGACCCCCGGCGCAGAAGTTTGCCAGCTTTGAGGAATACATGAAAAGCCGGGAAGGCAAGCAGGATTAATGAACTAAAAAATATACCCTCTCCAAAACTGGAGGGGGTATATTTTTGCCCTTTTTTGCCCAGCCTTGTAGCAAACAACCCAAAGGAGGGGCAAGCTGTGCAACAAGGCATTCGCAGTTTTTGGATTTCGTTTTTTCTCACCTTGGTTATCCTGGCGCCGGTGGTGCTGGGGCTTTGGATGTACGGCATGGCAAGCGGGGCAGATAAGGCTCCGGTGAACCAGCATCAAGAGGGGGTGCCCATCCAGCCCCAGGGACAAAGCTTGGATAAAACCTATCTGGTGGCACTGGCTCAAGAAACGCCCCGTTTTGTGCTGATACGGCTGGACGGAACCCAGTCCGAGATAAAAATCTGCGCCATCCCCAGCCAAACAAGGGTGCGCACCCCCAGCGGGGTGGTAACGCTGGCGGAAAGCTACACCAGTGCGGGGCCTGCCCGTGCAAGCCAGCTTCTGGCAGAGACGCTGAATATCCGCATTGACCATTATCTGGCCTTGACCGCCCAGACCATGGAGCGGGTTTGGCAGGGGCTGGAGCCAATGCGGCTGAATCTGTCCGGCCTTTTGGAAAAAAGCGAACAGGAACAGCTTGGCCTGTCCGAAACACCGGTGGTAAGCCTGTCCGCTCAGCAAGCGGTGGACCTGCTGAACCAGCTGGAGCAGGTGGAACCTGCCCGGTTTCACCGTCTGCGAGCGGCGGTGTGGGATGCGGCTTTCCGCCAGCAACAAGAGCCACTGTCCGAGTACCTGCCTGCCGGGTTGCAACAGCAGATGGCCGCCTTGCTGACGGATGTGACGGTGACGGATTTGTACCAGATGCAAAAGCTGCTCCTTTGGCTGGCACAGAACAGCGCAGTGGTGGAAAGCCAGTCTCTCCCCGGACGGTATGAAGCGGAGGGGGCGGAATTTGTGGTGACGGAGGAAAGCCTGTCCCAAAGTCGCAGTTGGTTTGTGGAACAGGTGCAGATAGAGCAAAGCCCGGAAACCCCTGCTTCCCAAAGTAAACAAGACGTATCCCAACAGGAGGACAGCGGGGAGGAATCCAGCCAGGAACAGGCCGTGTCCGGCGAACCTCACCAGCAGGAGCAAGCCAGCGACAAAATCCTTGGTGGGCAGGACGATGAAAGCAAAGCGGCACAGGCGGACGGTGGACAGCAGGGTGCTGGGGAGATATGGAAGAATGAAGAAACACCCATTCCCTCCATGGCGCCAGCGGCAGGCGGGCTTGGGTAGTGATTTATTCGTCCTGTAATGGTTGGGAGTTTGGTTTTTTGACGCAAGGGCAGAAGGCTTTATTCCCGCTTGTTGTGGTGAAAAATTCCGGATTGAAACGATAAGGGCAAGTCATCCAGTGGATTGTCTGGGTGGCTTGCCCTTTCTTTGGTGGTTGAAATAAAATTGCGGCTTGCAGATGGTAATGGGCCTGTATCTGTGGGCTTGGGAATAGCGTATATAGGGATTTTGGTGGTTTTACAATGCAGGATTTCACTCCCCAAACCAGCACTGGGAAAGGGTCTGGCAAAGGGCGGGAATCTGGGATTCCTCCAATGCGCCATAGCCCAGCACCAGGCTTCGCTCCGGTACGGTGGAGTGTACCGCATAGGTGGACAGCCCGGTGAGTGCCACCCCTGCCGCCCGTGCTTTTTCCACAAGCTGGGATTCCTGGGGGCCGTGGGACAACTGCATTACAAGGTGCAACCCGGTGTGCTGTCCGTGAAAGGAAAGGGGGCAGGGCAGGGCTTGTTTCAGCTGGCTGGTTAAGGTTTGGACTTTTTGCTTGTAGCGGCTTCGACTGCGGGCAAGGTGGCGGGTAAAATGCCCCCGCTCCAAAAATAAGCGGAGGGTCTGCTGTTCAAAGCGTCCCACGGTGCAGGCATAATGGCCATACCGCTGTTGAAATCCATCCAACAGCCAGGTGGGCAGTACCATACAGGCAATGCGGATGCCGGGTGCAAGACTGCGGGAAAAGGTGGTGAGATACACCACAGGGCCGCTTCTTCCTGCCATGCCCTGCAAGCTGGGCAGAGGGCGCAGGTGAAACCGAAATTCCGAGTCATAGTCGTCCTCAATCAAACAGCGCCCCGGTGCATCACTGGCCCACTGCAACAGGGCGGCTCTGCGCCCAGCGGGGAGAACCCCTCCCGTGGGGAACTGGTGGCTGGGGGTTACATAGACGATGTTGGCGGGGGACTCTTTCAGGCTGTCCGGGCAAAGTCCCTGCCAGTCCACTTTCAGGGGAACGCAGGGGGTGGAGTGGTTGGAGAAGATTTTCCAGCTTCGCTGATAGCCTGGGTCTTCCAGTCCTGCCACTCCGGGAAGCATGGGGGCAAGCAAGCCCAAAAGGTACTCGATGCCCGCACCCACCACGATTTGTTTCGGCAGGCAGTCCACCCCTCGGTTGGCTTGCAGATACTGGGCGATGGCCACCCGAAGCTCCCAGTCCCCCTGCCCATGCCCTCGGTTGAGAAGCTGGGGCTGGCTGTACAAAAGTTCCTTTTGAATCCGTCCCCAGGTGCGGAAAGGAAATTGATTCAAATCCACCCCGCCGGTGGACAGGTCATACCGCCACCGAGGGGCGGGGCTGTCCGGTTGTAAGGGGGCTTGGCAGGTGGGTGGAGGAATAGGGCCGTCGTACCGCTGGACAAAAAAGCCGGAGCGGGGGCGGCTTTCCAGATAGCCCTCGGCGCAAAGCATCTGGTAAGCGGTGTCCACTGTGTTGACGCTCACCGAAAGACTGCTGGCAAGACTGCGCTTGCCGGGCAGACGTTCCCCCGGTTGCAGATGGCCGGATTGAATCTGGTCACGGATACTGCGGTAAAGCTGTTCGTACAGCACACCTTCCCCCTCTTTGGGGGAAAAGGACAACTGAAACATGGAATGGCGCTCCTTTCAACTGAATCCATAAAAAAGATAAATTCTGGGTATTTTCATGGTATCAGAATTGTTTATAATGAAATCATATTCATTGGCGCAGTCTCTGTCAAATCGGCAGAAAATAAAGGAGGAAGTAACCCATGAAACAATCTTTTTGGAACACAAGACGGCTGACCATCTTTGGTTTAATGAGTGCGCTGGTGTTTGTATCCAGCTGGATGCAGATTCCGGTGGGGGATGTAAGCCGAATTCACCTGGGAAACGGCTTTTGCGCTCTGACCGGCCTGTTGTTTGGCCCTTGGCTGGGCGGGCTTGCCAGCGGCATGGGCAGTATGCTGTTTGACTTCACAAACCCCTTGTACATTGCAGAAAGCTGGATTACCTTTTTGACCAAGTTTGCCATCGGTTTTCTGGCTGGATGGCTGGCACAGCGGGGACAGGGTGGCACCCCGGCCCGGCAGAGAATCTGGGATGTGGCAGGTGCCGCCAGTGGTACGCTGGCCTATGTGGTGCTGTACCTAACCAAGAGTTTTGTTATTAAGTACTGGATTGAGGGGCAGGCTTTGGAGGCGGTGCAGGTGCAACTTGCCACAAAACTTGTAAGCAGTCTCATCAATGCGGCGGTGGGAACCATCGTGGCGGTGTTGCTGGCACAGGCACTGCGTCCCGCTCTGCGCCGTGCAGGGCTTTTCGGTAAGACTACTGGCGCAGGGGCGAGCAAGACGCAAGAGACTTGAACCCGCATATTCCTAATAACAAACCTGGTTTTCCACAGTGCTTTTATCTTTATGTGAAAAACTCTCTGCCATGGGGTGGGGAGTTTTTCTGTTTGTTGGGAGTTTAGGGCGAAAATGTTTACAAAATGCTTGTTTCTTTTTTGGTGGAGATTCGTATAATAAAAAGAAGAACTGGATGTATTTACCAGATATGCCTGGATGTACAGGCGATGGGCCTACGCCAGGGATAGGATAGGAAAAACCTACTTCCTGCCATCCGCTCCCGGTGAGTCTTGAAAAAAGAAAGATGCAGATTTGTGAAAGATAGAAATATGCAATAAAAAGGAGACTGAAGCGCCATGAACAATCCCAAAATCCTTCTTGTTTATAATCCAAAGGCGGGCAAATGCCGGGTATCCCAGGAACTGGAGTCGATTATCACCGCGCTGGTCAGCGAGGGCTGTCAGGTCACTGCTTGCCCGGTACTGGTGCATCAGCCGGTTGTTCCCCGGCAGCTGGAACGGCTGGCGAGCCAGTTGGACGGGGTGGTGTGCTGTGGAGGGGATGGAACCCTACACCACATTGTCCAGCTGTTGCACAGCCAGAACTGGAATCTTCCGGTGGGGTATCTGCCCTATGGTTCCACCAATGATTTTGCCGCCTCGGTGGGGATTGGTGGGGACATTGCTTCCATCTGCCGACGCATTGCCCAGATGCAACCCCGTTTTCTGGACCTGGGACAGTTTGGGCCAGAGTCCTTCAGCTATGTAGCGGCCTTTGGTATGTTCACCGAGGTATCCTACCAAACCCCTCAAACCAGTAAAAACCTGATGGGACATCTGGCCTATCTGATGGAGGGGGTGCGCCGGTTGGATTTGTCCAAGGGCTGGCGGGCGGCCATCAAGGCAGATAACACCCTTTTGGAGGGGGAATTCTGGTATGGTTCGGTGAGCAACTCCACCTCCATTGGCGGCATGACAGTACCCAAGGCGGAAGAGGTGGCACTGGACGATGGCTTATTTGAGCTGATGCTGGTGCGAAAGCCCCAAACCCTGGCGGAGTTAAGCCGACTTGTAAGCAGTCTGGTAAGCCAGCGGGTGGACGACGAGCTGGTGCATTTTATCCAGGCGAAAGAGATAGAGTTTTTGTTTGACCAGCCCACTGCCTGGTCGCTGGATGGAGAGGAGGGCCCTCAGGTAAAGGAAGTTACCATCCGGTGCATTCCAAACGGATTGGCCCTTTTGAATGGAACACAGGTGGTAAATCCTGTAGAAAATCCGGAAAATAAGTGAAAAACGGAGTGGGAACATTTACACACACCCCCCAAATGGTGTACTATAAAAGGAAGCGTGAAATTGTAATATAAGGAAGGGGAATCAGACCGTGGTGTTTCATTCCAACCAATCACCTTTTCATTCGTTTTTGAAAAAACCTTGGGTACTGCCGGTGACAGCCGGTGGTGTGGCTGCCCTTGCTGTGGTGGGCCTTGTCTTTATGGGCATGAAGAAAAATCCCGCCCCGCTGGTGGACAGCAGTAGCAGTGCGGCCAGCTCTTGGGTGGAGCCGGAAGAGGACAAGAACTACACCATGGACAATAAAGTGGATGCCACCCAGTTCCAGGGCACGGTGCTGCCAGAAACCGAGGATGCAGGTCAAAGCTATCTGGACGAAACCTTGTTCATCGGGGATTCCAACACCGCCCGCTACATGGTGTATGGCCCGGAGGACAGCAGCGAGCCTTTCACCACCATCGACAACAACATCGGCGTTGTGAGCATGGGGGTACAGCAGATTGAAAGCCTGGCCTGTCAGAACTTTAAAGGGTATTCCTCGGCGGTGACCATTCCCAAAGCGGTGGAAATTATGCAACCCCGGCGGATTATCATCGGATTTGGCACCAACAACCTGGGGATGAATGTGGAACAGTACATCCGCAACTATAAAAAGGGGCTGGAGGCCATTCGAGAAGCCTATCCCCATGCGGAAATTATTGTGAATGCAGTTCCCCCTGTGGACAAGCAACGGAGCAATACCTCCCTGACCATGCAGAAGGTGGACGCCTTTAACAGTGCGTTGGTTACCATGTGCAAGGAAGAGGGCTATCGCTTTTTGGACAGCAGTGAGGCATTGGAAGACCCCTCCAGCGGCTGGGCAAAGAAGGATTACACCCTTAGCGATGGTGTGCATCTGAGTCAGACGGGCGTGCGTGCGTTGTTCCACTATATCCGTACCCACGCAAGCACCACTGAGGACACCCGTCCCAAGCCCTTGAAGGAGATTCCCGCTGTAAAGGGTGTTACCCCCAACCTGATTGACAAAGACCCCATTGCGGTGCGTGGGGAACAAGATGGTGAGGACGACGAGGACGAGTCCACCACAAAGAAAGTACCTGTGGAATTTACCGCAGGGGAGGGCGGCACCATTGTGGGCAAGACCAGCCAGCTTGTGGAAGTGGGCGGTAGTTGCTCCCCTGTGGTGGCACAGCCCGACGAAGGATGGGAATTTGATTACTGGACTGCCACCATTGGCAGTACTGGAACATCCAAAGAGAAGTTGACCTTCAAGGTGCCGGGCAATGCGGATGCCAACGGCGTTATCCTGAAGGCCCACTTTAAGAAGGTGGAAGCGGAGAGCGAGCCGGATTCCAGCGAGGTGGAATCCACTGCCACTCCCAAGCCTACTGCTACCCCAGAGCCGGTGGCAACTGCTACCCCCGCTCCCACCACGGCACCTACCAAAGAACCGGTGGCAACGGCAACGCCTGCCCCTGTGGCAACTGCCGCCCCGGCGGTGACCCCGGCTCCCACAAAAGAGCCTACACCCCAGCCCACTGCCACAACGGCTCCCACGCCGGCACCTACGCCAGAGCCTACGGCGGCACCTACCCCGGCGCCCACTCCGGAACCCACCCCCGTTCCTGTACCGGAACCGCCAGTGGTGGAGTCTTCGGTGGAGTCTGCCCAGCCGGAATAATAGGGCTGCGCTTGCTTTGGTAGTGGAATACCCGTTGCAGGGTACAGGAAGAAAAAATTAGGAGGAATCGTTTATGGAACAGACAAAACCAAAGGGTTTATTTGCTCGTTTTTGGCCGTATCTGCGCAAATATCGCAAAATTATGATTTTTGACTTGGCTTGCGCCGCACTAACCACCGTGTGTGACATGGTGTTGCCCCTGATTATGCGGTATCTGACCAACACAGCCTTGACGGATGCGGCGGCACTGACCGTGCAGGCGGTGTTGCAACTGGGACTTTTGTATCTGGTGCTTCGTCTGATTGATGGCGCGGCAAACTATTACATGGCAAGCATGGGTCACATCATGGGCGTGTATGTGGAAACGGATATGCGCCGGGATGCCTTTGACCATCTGCAAAAACTGGGTCATACATACTATTCTAACACCAAGGTGGGCCAGATTATGGGTCGTATCACCAACGACCTGTTTGACGTGACGGAATTTTCCCACCACTGCCCGGAAGAGTTTTTCATTGCGGGCATTAAGATTGTGGCTTCCTTTGTTATCTTGTGTCAGGCCAGTGTGCCCTTGACCTTGATTCTTTTCCTGTGCGTCCCCCTGATGGCGGTGGTGTCCATTTTCCTGAATCGGAAGATGCGTGCCGCTTTCCGCCAGCAGCGTGTACAGATTGGTGAACTGAATGCCCGCATCGAGGACAGCTTGCTGGGCGAGCGGGTGGTAAAAGCCTTTGCCAACGAGGAAGTGGAAAAAGAGAAGTTTGCCAAGGACAACCAGGCTTTTAAGCAGATTAAAACAACCAGCTACCGCTATATGGCGGCGTTCCAGACCAGCACCCGGATGTTTGACGGCCTGATGTATCTGGTGGTCATTGTAGCGGGCGGACTGTTTTTGTCCTTTGGCCTGATTGACCCGGGTGACATGGTGGCCTATATGCTGTATGTAACCACCCTGATTGCCACCATCCGCCGGATTGTGGAATTTGCCGAGCAGTTCCAGCGGGGCATGACCGGCATCGAGCGTTTCTGTGAAATTATGGATGCTGGCGTGGAAATCTTTGACGAGCCGGACGCAAAGCCCTTGCAGGTCAAGAAGGGTGAAATCCAGCTGGACCATGTAAGCTTTGAGTATCCCGACGATCACAACCAGGTGCTGAAGGATGTGAATCTGACCATCCGTGCCGGGGAAAAGGTGGCCTTGGTAGGCCCTTCCGGCGGCGGAAAAACTACGCTCTGTAATTTAATCCCCCGTTTCTACGATGTGACGGAGGGTAAAATTCTGGTGGATGGACAGGACGTGCGCAGTGTAACCCTGAAAAGCTTGCGCAGTGCCATTGGTGTGGTACAGCAGGATGTGTACCTGTTTAGCGGTACTGTCTATGAGAACATCGCCTACGGTAAGGTGGGCGCAACCCGCCAAGAGGTGGAACAGGCCGCAAAACTGGCAGGCGCCCATGAATTCATCAGCCAGCTGAAAGACGGCTATGACACCTATGTGGGTGAACGGGGTGTAAAGCTGAGCGGTGGACAGAAACAGCGAATTTCCATCGCCCGTGTCTTTTTGAAGAACCCGCCCATCCTGATTCTGGATGAGGCCACCAGTGCGCTGGACAACGAAAGCGAGATTCTGGTGGGACGCAGTCTGGAACAGCTGGCTCAGGGACGCACCACCTTGACCATTGCCCACCGCTTGACCACCATCCAGAATGCAGACCGGATTCTGGTGCTGGGCAAGGAGGGCATCGAGGAAGAGGGCACCCATGCCCAGCTTCTGGAGAAAAAAGGGGTGTACTATCGCCTGTGGAACGGCATGGTAGAGGCCGCAGGAGTGTAAAGTGTGCCTTTTCCCTGTGTGCTGGATTTTCTTGTTTTTCAAGGAATGCTGGCGCATGGAGGGGTGTCGCTGAGATAGAAAACTGAATACTAACCCCCATCTGCTCGGTTCAGATGGGGGCTTTTTCAGGATGGCGATGTTTGAAATTTACGCAATAAAAGAAAGCGAGAATTTGGATGCAAAAGATAAAACAACCGCTGTTGCTGGCCCTGGTGATTCTGGTGCAGTTGCTGGTCTTGGTGGGGTGGGTGGCCCAGAAGCAGGGGTATCACGTTGATGAAATTTACAGTCACACCCTTGCTAACAGCCAGTACCGACCCTTTATTCAGAATTTGGAGGGGTACGCAACCCGATGGCAGACCGGGCAGGAGTTATTGGATGCCCTTACGGTGAATGAAAGCGATGCCTTTGATTTTGGGTCCGTGGTGTACAACCAGACCCAGGATGTGCATCCGCCCCTGTGATATTTTGTGTTGCACACGGTTTGCTCTTTGTCCCAAGGAGTGTTTTCCAAGTGGCAGGGGATTATCATCAATCTGGTTTGTTTTGTGGCCATTGACCTGCTGCTGTTTGCCCTGACAAAAGCGATTGCAGGCAGGAAAGCCGCATGGCTTAGCCTGATTCTATGGGGCTTTAGCGCAGGGGCGATTAACGCAGTGACCTTTGTGCGGATGTATGCCATGCTGGCTTTTTGGGGGATTTTGTTCGTGTATCTCCACTGGCTGGCTTTTGGCGAGAAAAAGCCGCTTTTGGGCCGATACGGACTACTGGCTGGTTTGTTTTTCTGCACCGTGGCAGGGGTGCTGACCCAATACTACTTCTTGATTTTCGCCTTTTTCCTGTGCGGGGTTTGGTGCATCTATCTGCTGGTGCAAAAACGCTGGAAAGAGCTGTTTGCCTATGCCGGGGTGGAACTTGTGGCGGTGGTGTGCAGTGTGGCGCTGTATCCTTCTATTTTGAACCATCTGACTTCCAGCGGTCGAGGGATGCAATCTTTGGGCGCACTGGTTCATAATGACAGCTATCTTACCAACATTCAGGACTTTTTGTTTATCGGCATATGGTCGCTGTTTGGTGGCTTTATGTGGATTCTACCCGTGCTGGCTTTTCTGGTATGGTGCTGTAAAGGGTGGAAATTGGCTCCTAACCAGAAAAGCACAGAGTCGCTTTGGTTTTTGGCAATCCTCTTTCCAGCCCTTATGGGGTATCTGCTTTTGATTGCACGGATTGCGCCTTACCGTACCGACCGTTATATTATGATTTTGTTCCCCATTGGGGCAGTGTACATTGGTACAGTCATCTGGCTGACCTGCAAATACCTGCTGGGGGGTAAAGGATACAGCCTTGTGCTGGTACTCTGTTTGGTGCTAATTCCCACCGGCTGGAATATGTTGGGCTATTTGTTTATGGAGCGGCAGGAACGATACCAAGCAGTAGAACCATATCAGGATTTGCCGGTTTTGGCAGTGGACCAGTTCGATTATGGCTCTTCCTTGTATGCGGATGAGCTGGTAAAACATCCTGCCGTGCTATTTGGTGTGGTGGACGAACTGGAGCCTTTGACCCAGCTGTTACCCCAGCAGGATTTGTCCCATGGCTTGCTGGTGTACACCTCGGTGCAGGAAGATGGTGCCGTTTTACAAAAGGTGGAAGAAACCCTGGGGGAAGGCTGGCAGAGGGAGCTGGTCACGCAAAATTTTGGTAACGTGTACCGATTCTATCCGGTGGAATAAAAATTTAGCATCCAAGGCGAAAAGCCCGTCCCAGTCCATGGGGCGGGCTTTTCTGAACAAAGAGGGGTGTATAACCAGCCAGGTTTTGGAAGATACTACTAAAAGTAAAAGACAAAACAGCATAATCCGTAGGTGGTACAGTGTGTGTGGATGCTTTGCCCGGTGGCTGGCACAGCATCGGCATGGCCCTGTGCCTTGCGGAAAAGGAGGATACACCCATGAAAGCAACTGGCATTGTAAGACGCATCGACGATTTGGGGCGGGTGGTAATCCCAAAGGAAATCCGCCGTACCCAGCGCATCCGGGAAGGGGATCCTCTGGAGATTTTTACCACTGCTCAAGGGGAAGTGATTTTTAAGAAATATTCCCCTATGGGAGAAATGGGGCAGTTTGCGGCCCAGTACACCGAACTGTTGCACAAACAGTTCCAGCATACCGCCCTTGTGTGCGACCTGGATGTAATTCTTGCCGCCGCTGGCACAGGGCGAAAGCAGTATCTGGATAAACGCATCAGCGTGCCGCTGGAACGGATGATGCAACAGCGACAGACCCACCTGCATACGGGACAGTCCGGCGAGCATTTTTTTGCCTGTGAGGACAGCAGCCAGCCGGTTCTGGTGGCCTGCCCCATTGTGGCGGCAGGGGATGTGAGCGGTGCGGTTGTGCTTTTGGCGGACAATATGGGCGAAAAAGCAGACGAGTCCATGCGGTGTGCGGTTCAGCTTGCGGCGGGATTTTTAGCCCGCCAGCTGGAGGATTAAAACCGGGAAAAACAGGGCTGTTTACGGCGGAAAATCTGCCGGATGGCTCTGTTTTTTATTGAAAGTAATCTGGGCTTTTAGGGGCTGGTTTGTGAACAAACCATGAAACTTTTCGGCTTTTTTTATTTCTACCCTTGACACCTGAAAAAAATCGAGTAAAATATAATTAGCACTCAGGAAAAACGAGTGCTAAACATGACTGACAAAAGGAGGTGTGGTGTCGTGCCCATTGATGACCGAAAACAGCGGGTGTTGCAAGCGATTGTCACCCTGTACACCCAAGACGGGGAACCGGTTGGCTCTGGGTTGCTCAGCCGTTATCTGGACACTGCCTATTCCAGTGCTACACTGCGAAACGAGATGGCGGCGCTGACCAAGCTGGGGCTATTGGAACAGCCTCATACAAGCGCAGGGCGGGTTCCCAGCGTGAAAGGGTATCGGTATTATCTGGACCATCTGATGAGCCCGAAAAAATCCCTGCGACCCAGCCAGCGGGCGGCGATTGATGCAATCTTCGCCGGACTGGACTGTGAGCCGGAACGGCTGGCAAGTGCCGCGGCGAGAGCCTTGGCAGAGGAAACCGGGTTTGCGGTGGCGGCCACCACACCCCGTTCCGATGATTTGTGCATTGCACATTTCGAGGTGGTACAGGTGGGACGGTATTCCGCCGCAGTGCTGGGTGTTACCAGCACCGGAGGAGTCCACACCCGGGTAGCCCGGTTGGAACAGCCCTTGACCCGGATGGCGGCCCAGCAGTTGGCGGCCTTACTGAACCGGGGACTGACCTTTGTTTCCCCCATGGATTTGAACCAGTCCATGCTGTACAGCATGGCGTTGGAACTGGGAGAACAGGCCACGGCTTTTTATCCGGTGATTCAGGCGGCGGCCTCCCTTTTGCGGCAGGCCGCACAGGCAAAAACCTGTCTGGAAGGCCAGCAGTACCTGCTGCGATGGCCGGAACTGACCAAAAGCCTTCCCCATGTGTTGGAGGTTTTTTCGGATCAGGAAAAGGCGGGCCGGCTGATTACCCCCCGTACCAACCGCACCACCGTGCTGCTGGGTGAGGACATTCAAAGCCCGTTGCCCGGTTTTTGCGTGGTAAGCAAGCGGTATCTGGCCGGCGGTGGCCTAACCGGAGCCATTGCATTGCTTGGCCCGGCACGGATGCCCTTTGAAACCTTGATTCCAACCCTTGAATACTATGCCCTGAAACTGGGTGAATGTATGGCGGGCAATACACAGGAGGAGAGCTTATGAGTGAAGAAATAAAGCAGGAAATCCCTTCCACCGAAGCGGAACTGAAGCTGGAAGAAACCACCGCAGAAGAAACTACTGCGGAACAGACTGCACCCCAAGAGGAAAGTGGTGACCCGGTGGTGGAGCTTCAGGCTGTGAAGGCACAGCTGGAAGCGGCGGAAAAGCAAAATCAGGACACCAAGGACCAGATGCTGCGCATTGCCGCTGAATATGACAACTTCCGCAAGCGGGCTGGACGGGAAAAGGATGCCGCTTTTAACAACGGCGTAAGTTTTGCTGTGAACCAGATTCTCAGCATTCTGGACACCCTGGAAATGGCGGCCAATGCCCCCACCGAGGACGAGAACTACAAAAAAGGCGTTCTCATGACCCTGGACAAAGCCCAGCAGGCTTTCCAGATACTGAAAGTGGAGGAAATCCCTGCCATGGGTCAGCCCTTTGACCCGGAACTGCACAGCGCTGTAATGCAACAGCCGGCGCAGGAGGGACAGGAGAGCGGCACCGTGGTACAGGTGTTCCAAAAGGGATACAAGCTGGACGACAAGGTAGTTCGCCATGCCACAGTTGTGGTGGCGGAGTAATCGTTCACATCCCACCAAAAGCAAGCATATTTTTGACAACAAACAGATAAATGTAAGGAGAAATTGATTATGGGTAAGATTATTGGTATTGACCTGGGTACTACCAACAGCTGTGTGGCTGTTATCGAAGGCGGCGAACCCGTCGTAATCGCAAACGCAGAAGGCGCACGCACCACCCCCAGTGTGGTTGGCTTCACCAAAACCGGCGAGCGTCTGGTAGGTCAGGTGGCAAAGCGTCAGGCTATCACCAACCCTGAGCGCACCATCATCAGCATTAAGCGTCACATGGGCACCGACTACAAGGTGGACATTGACGGCAAGGACTACAACCCCCAGCAGATTAGCGCCATGATTCTGGCAAAGCTGAAAGCGGATGCCGAGGCATACCTGGGTGAGCCTGTAACCGAGGCAGTTATCACTGTTCCCGCTTACTTCAACGACAGCCAGCGTCAGGCAACCAAGGACGCAGGCAC
>JAHLFP010000010.1 GCA_018883715.1 Candidatus Allofournierella pullistercoris
GGGTAGAAATATCACCGCATGGGAGTGTGCTAAGTTTTGTGGGATGCCTAAAGGGTAAAATCAGTTTAATCCTCTTAGACAGATGCACAAATTTAAATTGTAAATGGGAGAATCGTATACTTCTAATACAAAGGATAGTGTATTGTCTGCTCCATACTTTGATGCTATGCTGTGTGAATTATATGGGGTTCTCGGCATGAAGGATATTTTCTGAGTGTCGAAAGGGGTATGAAGAAATCCAGAAATAGATTTGTAACCAACTGCAAGATGAGCAAATGGCCAGCTGAGTCGGAAAGAGTTTCTAGAACCATTCACCGGAGAGAAAGCCAAAAAGGTGTAAAAAGAGTCCCCGAGTAGGGGCAGCCCGTGGTAAAAATAGGGCCATTAGATTTTTTCGTGCTCCTTTTAGGAGCCGCCACAGAAGCTAGGCGCCCTTATAGGGCTTGCTGAAACCGGCTGTTCAATAGGTGGTTTTGAGTGTACCGAATAGGAATGACAAAATCCAGTGAAGCGAATCAGCAAAAAGAGACAACAGGGCAAAATCCCCCCAGATTTAGGAAAATATAAGTACTACATCAGGGGGTACTATGAAAGAACAAAATTACACGGATATAGAGAAGCTATTTGTGGAGAGTGAAACCATGTTAGCCAGCGGAAAAATGCAAGGAGAAGTGGCGGAGCGCTTTGGATTTCTGGATAAGTAGTAGCAAAGGAGCTTGTCAAACGGGAGGGTCAAACAACGCAAGCAGAAAGCAGAGGTGGCACTTAAGCCGAAAGGACAGCCACGAAAAGGTATGTGTTCCAAAATCCAGACGACCAGATTTTCAATTCAACCGTATACAAAGAGATTGAATATGGATTAAAAAAGAGCAAGCTCAGCGTGGAAGAGCGGGAAAGATGGATTCAGGATGCGGCGGAACTGACGGGAATTGAGCAATACCTGGAATCCAACCCCTATGACCTTCCCTTATCCACCCGCAAATTTGTAACCATTGCATCCGCGATAGCCAGTGATTGCGATATTATCGTTTTGGATGAACCAACAGCTGGGCAGGATTTACAGGGGCTGGAACGTCTGGCCCAGTTAAACAAGGTATTGCACAGCCGAGGCAAAACCATCCTTACCATTACCCATGATATGGAATTTGTGGCGGCGCATTACGAACGAGTGATTGTAATGTGCGACAAGAAGATTCTGGCAGATGGAAAAGCGGAGGATGTGTTTTTTCGCCAGGATATCATGGGGCAAGCCATGCTCAAGCAGCCAGCCATTGTAACCATTGCCACAGAAATCGGTATGCCGGAGCATACACTGGATGTTAGAAAGGTGGCAGAGTATATAAAGGCGGGCTCATCAAGTTCCAGCTGGCTTTCGGTCAGAATCAGCCATTTTTGCATAATAAAGCACCCCATTTGTGATGCAGTGGACAGCGCTGTCTGACAAATGGGGTGTTATTTCAGATGGGGTGGGTTTGGATTCACTCAACCGGTGAGCCGGATTTTATGGGCTTCGTACTGTTTCAGGTTGCGAATCAAGAGTTTCTCGCCGCTGGGAAGAAACAGGGTGAGGTTACACCGTGCCACCTGCTGGGTGAAAGGGGTTTGCATGGTTTGCAGGCAAAAATCTTGGGTGAGGATACAGCACTCGTGGCGGGTGAATGCCTTGGTATAACAGGCGCAGGTTACCCCGGCGGAGAGCTGGAAGATGCTCTCCCACAGCCAGCCCTCCAGGCTCACCGCCAGCAGACCCACACCCAGCACCACGGGAATCAAAAGCATCATGCTCCACTGAGGCAGTTTCCACACCGACACCGCCCACAATGCAATGGAAAGCAGAAATACCACCCCGCCTTTCCAAAAGAACTGGGGCAGGCTTCGATCCAACAGCCGTTGACTTTTCTTTTTTACCTCGCAAAATCCGGGAACGAGGGCCTGCAAAAGCCCCTCCCGGCCTTTTTTGTACATGAATAAGGGCAGAGGTGTTGTGTAACTGCCCGCTTGCAGATATACCGGCGCACACCGCATCAGCCGGGCAACCGGGGTGATACGCACATCGCAATAGGTGAGAAAGGCAAGGGCAATCCGCTGTTCGCTGTGGTTTAAAATCCCGCCCTTTGCGTGGATGATGCCCCCACTGCGCCCCACCCGGAAGTGGGAAGTGGACAGCAGGGAAAAGAACAGAGCAATCCCCCACAGGGTGAACACCAGGGTGGCAACCCAGGCGATACCGGCGGGCAGGATAAGCTCCACAAGCTGTTCCAGGCGATTCAGGTTATCCAGTGCCAGCTGGCCCAGCAACTGGCCCACGTCCTCCCCCAGAATCTTCTCGGTCTGCCGGGCACTGAACAGCACCAGGGCGGCGGTGGTCAGGATGTTTGCGCTGAGCATGGTGAACCGCACCCGCTCCGCCCCAGAGGGGGCATATAAAACCGCATCCTGTTCCACCGGCATCAGCACTTCTGCCAGCAGGGCGGCATGTCGCTTGGAAAGGTGGCACTGTACCACTCTGGGCTGGCAGGTGGCAGAGTGCAGTTCCACCCGTGTACCCCCCAGCACTCGAAGATACAGCGGGCGGTGCAGCACAACGGCGGCCAGTTGACTGGTACGCACCGTAATTTTTCGACGAAAGAAAAGCCCTTGGCACAGCACAAAGGTATCCTCCTCCAGCCGGAAGCTGGACTGCCGCCAGATGGCGATTGCCAGCACCAGCATGCCCAGCAGGATGGCCGCATCCTGCCACAAGGCCAGAAGCAGAGCCTGCAGGTCCCAGGAAAGCAGAACTCGAAGCAGAGGGAGCAGGCTTAAAAATATACCATACCGAATATATTTCAAGATATATACAATATGGAGTTTCCCCTCAAGCCGAAACTGGCTCATAACTGGCCTCCTTGCATAACGGTGGAAAGCTGGTGCATCTGCTGGCTGGACAGGCAGGGAATCAGCACAAACCCACCTCGGAAGTAGACCACAAGCATCCCGCATTTGGCAAGGCGGCCCAAGGGGGACTGAAGTTCCAGCGTTCCGGTGATATGCCGGGTGGGTACTCGATGGGAGAAGTAAAACACAAGCCCCTGTTCCATCCGCAACTCCCCGAGGGTCAGGCTGCCCCGGATGCTGGCAAGGTGCATCCGAACCAGCAGGGTAACGATCACCCACAAAAGGGCAAACACAGCCCCTGCTGTTGCACTTTGCCAGAAGACAAAGGGAAACAGAACCAGGCCGGGGCAAAGGCACCACAGGGTGGCCAGATGCAGACCGGCAGAGCAGGGAGAAAAGCGAATCATGGAAGATACCTCCTGGAAACAGGGATGGGAAGAAAAGACCCTGTCCTAACAAAAGGGCAGGGTGGTGCAGGTGTTATAAATCCGCCAGACCCCAGTCCTGGGCAAGCTCGTGGATGGCGGTGTCCCGTGCCACGCACAGAACCTTATCCCCTTGCAGAATCTGGGTGTTACCACGGGGAATCAGCAGTTCGCCCTGGCGGGTGATGGCGATGATAACCGCAGATTCCGAGATGGGAATCTGGGCAAGGCTTTTGCCGTTGTATTTGAAGTTTTCCGGAATTTGCAACTCGAACACAGTGGCAGTACCGCCAGCCAGGTTCAGCACCTGCTGGATGGCGGCGCTTTCCACCTCTCGCTCCAGAATGCGGGCCAGGTTGTCGGTGCTGGAAACCGCAATATCAACCCCCAGTCGGCGCAAAACTTCCGAGTTTTTCGGGTTGTTCACACGGGTGACAGTCTTTTTCACATGGAACAGCTTTTTAGCAATCTGGCAGGTAATCAGGTTGATTTCATCCCGGCCTGTAACCGCAACCAGTGCATCGCACTCCGAGCAACCCGCCGCTTCCAGATATTCCACGGTGGAGCCGTCGCCGTTGGTCACGGGGATGTCCAGTTCGTTGGCAATCTGGTTGCAAAGGGCCAGATTTTTCTCAATAACCCGTGGCTCGTGGTTATGGCTCAGGAGGGTTTTTGCCATATAGTAGCCAACCTTGCCACCGCCTACAATCATAATTTTCATGCAAGTAAACCCGCCTTTCTTCAGTCAGAGATACGGGAGAACACAATCTGGTCCCCCTCTTGCAAAATGGGCATGGGCTGGGTGGCCAGTTCCATAATCCCGGTACTGCGCAGTACACCGTACAGCAGGTTGTTGGGGGGCACGGATACCTGGTTCAGGGGGCGTCCCACGTCCCATTCACTCACTGCCACGGTTACAAAGGCGGCGGTGGTGCTGCCGATGGTTACGGTATAGGATGCTTCGTCCCCCAGCAGGCTGAGAAGCATGCTTTGTACCGTCAGGTTGGTGGCACACACGGTGCGCAGGCCAAACTCCCGGGAATACAGCTGTTTCAGCACCGGGTCGGTACAACGGGCGATGACACGGGGCACCCCGAACAGCTCGCTTGCCATCTGGGCCACCATGATGTTCACCTTGTCGTCGCTGGTGGCAACCGCCACTGCATCGCAGGTTTCGATGCCAGCCTGGCGCAGAACGTCGGTATCAATGGGGATGCCGGTAATGGCCACGCCGGAAAACTGATAGCCGTCCATCTGGTGAAACTGCTCAAAGGCTTTGGGGTCGATGTCCAAAACCGACACCTGATGCTCCATTTCTTCCAAAAGACGAACCATGCTGGAGCCAACACGCCCACAGCCCACAATCAAAATATTCAAAGTAACACCTCGTTTGTGTGGAATAGTCCCTCGGAAATCGGGGGCCTTTATGCCAGATTATACTGTATTTTTACCGTAAATAAAAGAGGAAACTTGACTTGTGATATAAAAAATCAAAATAGATGGTGTAAGAAAACAGCGTTCTGTTTTTAGAGATAATGTGCTATACTGAAAAAAGAAAAACTTTACCGGGAAATACCCGGAGAAAAGAGTGTGTGTCATGGAATTGTTAAAAACCGTGCTCTACGGCATTCTGGAGGGAATCACCGAATGGCTGCCGGTTAGCAGTACTGGCCATCTGATTTTGGCGGAAAAATACCTGAATCTGCCTTACCCGGCGGAATTTTTGGAGTTGTTCCGGGTGGTGATTCAGCTGGGTGCCATCCTTGCGGTGGTGGTGCTGTTCTTCCCAAAACTTTGGCCCTTTACTGCCGATAAATCCCAGAACTACATAAAAAAAGACACCTGGGTGATGTGGATGAAAATTGTGGTGGCAACCCTGCCCGCCATGGTGCTGGGCCTGCTCTTGGATGACTGGCTGGAAGCCCACCTGTATAACACCCAGGTGGTGGCGGCCATGCTGATTTTGTACGGTGTGTTTTTCATCCTGATTGAAAACCGGAACAAAGCCCCCCGGGTCACAAGCCTTTCTCAGCTCAGCTTTAAGGAATCTCTTATCATTGGTTTTTGGCAGGTGCTGGCCATGATTCCCGGCACGTCCCGCAGTGGCGCCACCATCGTGGGCGGCCTGTTGCTGGGGGCAAGTCGTCCCGTGGCGGCGGAGTTCACCTTCTTCTTGGCAATTCCGGTTATGTTTGGCGCAAGCCTGCTGAAGCTGGTGAAATACCTGGCGGAGGGCATGACCCTGGGCGCAGAGCAGTGGAGTGTCCTTGGCACCGGCTGTCTGGTGGCCTTTGTGGTAAGCCTTGGCTGTATCCGCTTTTTGATGAATTTTGTGAAAAAACACGATTTCAAGGTGTTTGGCTGGTACCGGATTGCACTGGGTCTGGTGGTGCTTGCCGCCGGCCTGCTGGGCATTTAATTGTTATACCACCTGTCTTTTGGGACGGGTGGTTTTGCCTATTTAAATTTAAAATAGCAGTGAACCCAAAGATTTTATACCGAAAGGAACAAATCCCATGAACCATCTGAATGATTTATTTGACTATATCGCCCACAGCCCCAGCCCGTTCCATGCAGTGGCACACACCGCAGAGCGGCTGGAACAGGCCGGTTTTACCCGTTTGCAGGAGAATCAGCCTTGGAATCTTGTTCCCCGTGGACGGTATTTTGTGACCCGCAACCAGTCCAGCCTGATTGCTTTTGTGTTGCCGGAGCGTGCCGGCGCAAGCTGGCGCATGAGTGCCGCCCACAGCGACAGCCCCAGTTTCCGGGTGAAATCCGCCAGCCACAAGCAGGGCTTTACCATGCTGGACACCGAGGGCTACGGCGGGATGATTCGCTCCAGCTGGATGGACCGCCCTCTGGGTGTGGCGGGCCGTGTGCTGGTGAGCAAAGACGGAGCGGTGGAAAGCCGACTGGTGGACCTTGGGGGTTCGGCGGCGGTGATTCCCCACCTGGCCATCCATCTGGACCGGGAGGTGAACCAGGGCCACAACTATGACCTGAAAAAGGACATGCAAGCCATCTTCCAGCTGGGCCAGGATAAGGATGCCTTCCAGCGTGCTTTGGCGGAAAAGGCGGGCTGTCAGGTGCAGGAGATTCTCTCTACCGATTTGTATCTGTACTGCCCTCAGCCGGGTATGCAGGTGAACGGGGAACTGGTTCTCTGCCCCCGTCTGGACGATTTGGCCTGTGCATGGGCGGCGCTGGAGGGGATTCTCCAGCAGGAAAATCCGTCGGCGGGGCATATCTACTGCCTGTTTGACAACGAAGAGGTGGGCAGTGGCACCCGTCAGGGGGCTTGCAGTGACTTTTTGCCCCAGGTGCTGGCTCGCATCGCCCAGCAGCAGGGCCTGAGCGTCCAGGAGCAGGCCGCAAGTCTGGCAGGTAGTCTGTTGCTCAGTGCGGACAATGGCCATGCCATCCACCCCAATTTTGCCGAGATGAGCGACCCCACCCACCCGGTGGAACTGGGCAAAGGGGTGGTGCTGAAATTCAGCGCAAGTCAGAAGTACACCACCAATGCAGTGACTGCCGCCCTGCTGAACCGGGTGGCATCGGAAAATGGTGTAACCCTCCAGCATTTTTATAACCGTGCGGATCTGCCCGGCGGTTCCACCTTGGGCAACCTGCTGGCAGCACAGGTAAGCGTTCCCATGGCGGATGTGGGTCTGCCCCAGCTTGCCATGCACGCCAGCGTGGAAACCGCCGCCGCAGGGGATGTGTACGGCCTTTGGAAGCTGTGCTGTGGTTGGCATCAGGCGGAAATCCATTGCACCGGGGATGCAGGTTATCAGGTGAAGTTTGTATGAACCAGCCGGTAGGACGATTTGCCCCCAGTCCATCCGGGCGGATGCATCTGGGGAACCTGTTTTGCAGTTTGCTGGCCTGGTGCAGTGTGCGAAGCCAGGGGGGACGGATGATTCTCCGCCATGAGGACCTGGATAAGCCCCGGTGTCCGGTGGAATATGCCCGCCAACTGGAAGAGGACCTGCGCTGGCTGGGGTTGGACTGGGATGAGGGAGGACTGAACCCGGATGGAAGCCTGTCCGCCTATTGCCAAAGTCAGCGTACTTCCCTTTACCAGCAGGCACTGGAAGAGCTGGAGCGCAAAGGACTGCTCTATCCCTGTACCTGTACTCGTGCCCAGTTGCAGGTGGCTTCTGCACCCCACCGGGAGGATGGAACTCCCATCTATCCAGGCAACTGTCGCAAGGGTGGGATTGCACCTGACCGCCCGGCGGCCCAGCGCATTAAGGTGGATGGACAGACAATCCGTGTGCAGGATGGGCATATGGGGGAAATCTGCCAGCATCTGCCCACCGAGTGTGGGGACTTTGTGCTCCGCCGTTCGGATGGGGTGTTTGCCTACCAGCTGGCGGTGGTGGTGGACGATGCCCTGATGGGGGTCAACCAGGTGGTGCGGGGTGCCGACCTTTTGGACAGCACCCCAAGACAGGTGTTTTTGTACCACCAGCTGGGATATGAGCCGCCTCAGTTTTACCACCTGCCCCTTTTGCTGGCGGCGGATGGTCGAAGGCTGGCAAAACGGGACAAGGATGTGAATCTGGAACAGCTTAAAAACTGCTACACCCCCGAGGAGATTGTGGGCCGACTGGCTTATCTTGCGGGACAGCAGTCCAGCATACAGCCCCTCCGTGCGGCAGAGCTTGCCCAGAAGTTTGACTGGAGCAAGGTGCCCCAGAATGACATCTGTATCCCGGACAAAATGTTTAAAATAGGGTAATTTTTCCAGCGGGGGGGGGTGAATACCACCCTCCCTCCCCTAGTATCCTGCCGGAAACAGGGGTCTACCCCAAAATGTTGCGATGTTTCATTGTTTTTCATGTTTATGGGTGTACAATGGAGAGAAGTAGCTTTTTAATGAGGTAGAGAAAAAGAAAGGCAGTAGAAAAGGAGAGAGGCGGCGTAACGATGGATACAAAACAACGGGAATTGCTGGGAAACAAAGCAAGAGAATTGATTGAGCAGGATCCTGAAGATTATGAACGGGTGATTCCTGCGTTGCAGGCCGCGGCCCAGGTGGGGGACCCTTGGTCCCAGGCCACGCTGGGATATTGCTATGAAGCTGGCCTTGGGGTGGAACGGGATATGAAACAGGCCTGCTGGCTGTATGAAATGGCGGCACAGGAGGACTATGCGCCGGCTCAGTGCAATCTGGCGGTGGTCTACCTGACCGAGCCGGAAGCCAGTGGCACAGATGAACAGGCGGTGTTTTGGCTGGAAGAGGCGCTGAAACAGCACTACCCTCGAAGCCAGTATCTTTTGGGCTGTCTGTATCAGGAAGGCCGTCAGGTGCCCAAAAATGAAAAGAAAGCCGCCCAGCTGTTTGGGGATGCGGCGTTTCAGGGATTTCCTCCCGCCCAGTTTTCCCTTGCTATGTGCTATGACGAGGGCATTGGTGTAAAGCAGAACTATCAGACGGCTTTGTACCAGCTGGAACAGGCGGCGGCGCAGGACCACGTGAAGTCCATCCGGCAGGCGGCCTATTATTATGAAGAAGGCCTTGGGGTAAAGCCCAACCTTTTGCGTGCCGTCCAGTATTACCTGCAAGGAGCGGATTTAATGGATGGCGAGTGCATTACCAGCCTTGCCTGGTGCTATGACAATGGCAAGGGGGTGGATGTAAACTCAGAAAAGGCGGTGCGGCTGTACCATCAGGCGGCAAAACTGGGCGTACCCAGAGCCATGCATAACCTGGCCTGGTGCTACAAGCTGGGCCAGCCGGGGGCGGATGTGCCGGACCGGGACAAGAATGCCCTGTACTGGTTCCAGTCAGCTCTGGAGCTGGGGTACGAGCACTCCCGCTATGACCTGGTGGGCTGTTTGTTTGAAGCAGGGGAGGACGCAAAGGCCTTTCAGCTTTTGGAAGAGGGTGTCCAGCGGGAGGACGACCGCTGTATCCACCACCTTGCCGACCGGTATCGCAAAGGCGAAGGGGTGGAGCAGGATGAACAAAAAGCGGCAGAGCTGTACCAAAAAGCCGCCCAGCTGGGAAATGCCAATGCCTGGGTTGACCTTGGCATGTGCTATAAAGAAGGGCTGGGGGTGGAGCAGAGTGACTCCATGGCCCATGCCTGCTTTGAGCAGGCGGCAGAAAAAAACCACTCGGTGGGCATCTGGTGTGCCGCCTATGAATGCGAAGAAGGCATTGGGGTGGAACAAAACCTTGCCCGTGCGGTAGAACTGTACCAGCGGGGCGCAGATGCGGGAGACGGGGAGTGTATCGCCAGCCTTGGATGGTGCTATGACAACGGCCGAGGGGTGGAAGAGGACTCGGAAAAAGCGGTGCAGTTGTACCAGCAGGCGGCGGAACTGGGTGTGCCCAGAGCCATGCACAATCTTGCTTGGTGCTACAAGCTGGGCCAGCCGGGGGCAGATACCCCCGACCGATACGAGCAGGCAGCCCACTGGTTTGAATGTGCTTTGGAGCAAGGATATACAGGTTCTCGCTATCCCTTGGTTCGTTGCCTTTTGGAACTGGGACGGGATGAACAGGCCCAGGATTTGCTGGAACAGGGCATCCAGCAGGAGGACGAGCGGTGCATCTTCCATCTGGCGGAGCAGTACCGTAGGGGCGAGGGTGTGGAAAAGGATATGCGACTCTCCCTTGACTGGTACGAAAAAGCCGCCGAACTGGGACACCCGGAAGCCCAGTTTGAAGCCGGGCACTTTTGGGACAGTGGCTGTGCCGGGGTACAGGACTATGCTCGTGCGATTTACTGGTATGAACAGGTGATGGAACAGAATCGCCGTGACCTGGCCTGCTGGGCCATGGCGGTGAACAATCTGGCAGAGCTATACCGGGATGGAAGTGGTGTACCCCAGGACATTGAAAAAGCCATTCAGCTGTATCACATGGCCTGTGAAGAGGGCACAAACGAAGTGCCCTGGTATAACTTGGGTGAAATTTACCACCAGGAGCGGGGCGATGTGCAGACCGGCATCGGGTACTATCAACAGGGAATCGAGCACAGTACCCGGGGCGGGCGGTGCGCCCTTGCCTTGGCGAAACTGTACCAAACCGGAACCGGAGTGGCCCAGAACCACCAAAAGGCACGGGAGCTGGCACAGCTGGCCTTTGACCGAACCGAGGACATCCAAAGCGAGGTACACGAGGAAGCAGGACAGCTTCTGGAAACCCTAAGCAAGGGCTAAACATTATAACAATACAAAAACCGACAAGAGAGCATCCATGGGATGGCCGACTTGTCGGTTTTCTTTTTGTGGAAATATCCCGGTAGGGCGAGGGTGCCTTTGGCGGGAATCTAATTGTTTTTGATGAGGGTTACTTGTCTTGCCGCAGGGACTGGCACAGGGCAAGGAGCTGCTCCCCATACAAGGTGGCCTTGCGGGCGCCAATGCCGGGAATGGCCAGAAGCTCCTGCTGGGTGGTGGGTAGCTTTGCGCACAGGCTGTGCAGGGTTTGGTCGTTGAAGATAACAAAGCTGGGCACCCCGGCGGTGCGGGCCAGCTCCTTGCGAAGCTGGCGCAGGGCGGAAAGGTGTTCAGGATTCAGATTTGCCTGTTGTTGCTGGCGCAGTTCTGCCGCCTGCTGGATGGCTTGTCGCAGAAGGCTTGCCCGCTGTTTGTCAGGCTGGCAAACCGAGCACCCGTCGCATTTTTGGGGAGCAGTCTGGCCAAAGTATTTCAGCAGTTCCCCCCGCAGACAGCGGCTGCTGTGGCAGTAAAAGGTCATGCTCCGCAGTCTGTCCCGCTGGCGCAGTTGCTGTTGTTCCAGTTGCACCGCATCCATACCGGGAGAGCTGGTACCGTTGTCGATTAAAAAGTTCCCGGTGCGCACGTCTCCGGCACTGTAAAGCAGGATGCAATCCGCCGGTTGTCCGTCCCGGCCGGCCCGGCCGGCCTCCTGGTAGTAGCTTTCCAAGTCCAAGGGCATATTGTAATGCACCACAAAGGACACGTTGGACTTGTCAATGCCCATGCCAAAGGCATTGGTTGCCACCATCACCTGTACCCGGTCGTACACAAAGTCCTCCTGGCTTTTCTGGCGCAGTTCCACCGGCATGCCTGCGTGATACCGTGCGGCAGAGATGCCTTGGGACACCAGTTTTTCGTATATCTCGTCCACCTTTTTCCGGGTGGAGCAGTACACAATGCCACTGCGCTGTTGCTGGCTGGATAGATAGGCCGACAGGCAGTGGAATTTCTGAGATTCCTCCATCCGTTGTACCTCAAAAAACAGGTTGGGACGGTCAAACCCGGCGGTGATTTCCAAGGGCTGTTTCAGCTTTAAAAACTGGCGGATGTCCCCCCGCACCCGGTGGGTGGCGGTGGCGGTGAATGCCCCCACCACCGGGCGGTGGACAAGCTGCTGGATAAAGGTGGAAACCTGTAAATAACTGGGGCGAAAATCCTGCCCCCACTGGGAGACACAGTGGGCTTCATCCACGCAGAGCAGGGGAATCCGCACGCTGTGGGCAAAGCGGAGAAAACCGGGGGTCAAAAGCCGCTCCGGTGCCACATAAACAATCTTGTACATACCCTGGGCCGCATTGGACAAAGCCTTGCGAATCTGCCCCTCGGTTAAAGAAGAGTTAATGTAGGCCGCCCGTACGCCCATCTGCAACAAGGTTTGCACCTGGTCCTGCATTAAACTGATAAGAGGGCTGACCACCACCGTGACCCCCTCGAACAGCAGGGCGGGAATCTGGTAACACAAAGATTTTCCCCCGCCGGTGGGCATGATGGACAGCACGTCCTGCCCACTGCAAAGGGCCTTGATAATCTCCAGTTGGCCGGGGCGGAACTGGTCATAGCCAAAGACCTGTTTTAAGGTGTGATACATCTGGGTTTCTTCCATAGTGGAACCTCGTTAAAAATCGCCGGACTGCTGGGGCGGAAGTAGGTGGCTGGCACGATAACTGCGGGGGCTGGTGCCGTGTACGTTTTTAAAAGCACGGGAAAAATGAAGGGGGTTGTCATAGCTCACCTGGCTGGCAATCTCTGCCACGGTTAGGCGGGTGGTTTTTAAAAGTTGCGCCGCCTGTGCCATCCGGTACTGAAGCAGATACACCTGGGGTGTCTGCCCCACGGTGGCACGAAAGACCCGGCTGAAATAACTGCGGTTCAGCCCGCAAACCTGGGCAATTTCCTCCACCGAAATGTCCCGGTGGAAGTTGCTTTCAATAAAGGTTAAGGCTTCCTTAATGTAAAAATCCCGCAGGCGGTGTTCGCTGGCCCGCCTCTGGTTGGCGGAGGACTGGACAAGCTGGTCCAAAAATAAAAATCCCTGTCCAATCAGGTGGGTGGCGCTGGCATCGCTGTGCTCCACCAGATAGAGCATCTGGTTTTGAAGTGCAAGCCCGGCGGCTTTATGTAGGGCGGTGTAGACGGGCTGACTGCCGCTGATGCCCGCAAGGGCCAGACTTTCCTGGGCCCGCAGGCCGTCAAACTCCACCCAAACATACTTCCAGGGGTCGGTCTCGCTGGAACGGTAGGTGGTAATCTGTCCCGGTACAACCAAAAAGCCGTGTCCCGGCCCAATTTGGTAGGCTTCCTTGTTGGCATACAGGGTTCCTTCCCCTGCTATGATGTAGTGAAATAGATAGTGGTTTCGTGCGTGGGGGCCGTAGGAGTGGGCGGGCGGAGTTTGTTCCCACCCAAACTGGTACAAATTTAAATCAATGAAACGCTCATCCTGGAATACATGAAAATCGCTGGTTTTTTCTGCTGGCACAAGATGGTTCATGAAAAAATGCCCTCCTTTTTCTTACAGTATACCAAAATGTGAGAGTAGTTCAATGTTTTAACATAAAAAGATGGAAATTGGTATGGAAAAAGTCACAAAGAGGCATTTTCTAAGCGAAAGATAACCTGTATAATAATTTATAAACAAGGGTCGTTAAATTGTATACTATGCACAACACACCATCACAACAGAAGAAGGAGATTCATCATGAAAAAGTTGTATCGTTTTCTTGCTGGCATGCTCAGTTTGGTGCTGATGGCTGGCCTGGCGGGTTGTGGGGCAGATGACGGCACGATTCATCTGACCCTCCAAATCTGGGACGTGGCGCAGAGGGATGGTATGCAGGCAATTTCGGATGCGTATACCGCAAAAAATCCCAATGTAACCATCGAGGTGCAGGTCATCAACTGGGATGAATACTGGACTAAGCTGGAGGCGGCCACCATTTCGGGCAAGATGCCGGATATTTTCTGGATGCATACTAATGAAATTTTAAAGTATGCGGACAACGGCAAGCTGGCTGACATGACCGACGTTGTGGACACCGGTCATTTTTCCGACATTTCTCTGTCCAATGCAAGTGGCTCGGACGGGGTGTTGTACGGCGTGCCCAAGGACAAGGACACCGTTGCACTGCTGTACAACAAGGAAATGTTTGATGCGGCGGGGGTTGCCTACCCGGATGAAAGCTGGACCTGGGATGATTTGGTGGACGCTTCCCAGAAAATCTATGATGCTACCGGAAAATATGGCTATATGCCCTATGCGGATGACCAGCTGGGTTACTGGAACTTTGTCTACCAGGCAGGGGGCAGTATCCTGACCGAAGATAAAACCCATGGCAATTTCACCGACCCTGCAACCAAGATGGCCATGGAGTTTTACATCAACCTGCAAAAGAATGATTGGAGTCCGGACCAGACTTATTTTGCAGAAACAAGCCCCGGCACCGCCTTTTTTTCGGAAAAGGGTGCCATGTTCTTTGAGGGAAGCTGGAATGTGCTGACCGAGCTGAAAAACTACCCGGACATGAACGGCAAATGGGATGTTGCTGTCCTGCCCAAGTGCCCCAACCCCATGAATGGAGACGGACGTGCCACTATCTCCAACGGTTTGAGCTATGCCACCGGAGCAAACAACAAGCATCTGGATGTGGTGAAGGATGTACTGGCCTTTTTTGGAAGTGAGGAAGGACAGCGCATTCAGGGCGAGAGCGGTGCGGCCATCCCCGCCTATGAGGGACTGGAGTACAGCTGGGTCAGTGTGTTTGACTCCTATCCCATTGATGTAACCCCCTTTGTTGAAAGGGACGCACCATCTTCCGTGCCATCTTCTTCCTGCCCATGGTGGTGGCCCCTGCCGCCATTGCCATGGTGTGGAAGTGGATTTTCAACACCCAGTACGGCATCCTGAACAGCATTCTGGGACAGAACAT
>JAHLFP010000011.1 GCA_018883715.1 Candidatus Allofournierella pullistercoris
AAAGGAGTGTTTTATTATGTCATCTTGGATGATTGTCAGCGACTCCTCCTGCGAGCTGCGCCAGCTTCCGCAAGGTTTGGGGGAAGTCCCTTTCGCAACCGTTCCCATGAAAATCCGGGTGAGTGACCGGGAGTTTGCGGACAATGCCGCACTGGATATTCCCGCCATGCTGAAAGAGATGAAACTCTCTTCCAAGCCCGCCACCACCTCCTGCCCCAGCCCAGAAGAATGGGCAGAAAAATTCCTGATGGCGGACAACGTGATTGCCATCTGCATCAGCAGCAATCTGTCCGGCAGCTACAACAGCGCCATGATTGCAAAAGAAATGGTTCTGGAAAGCCATCCTGAAAAAAACATCTATGTGATGGATACCCTGTCCACCGGTGGCGAGATGGCTCTTGCCATCCTGAAAGCCGCCCGGTTGATTGATTCCGGTCTGCCTTTTGAGCAGGTGGTACGGGAGCTGGAAGTGTACTGTGCCCCCCGTCAGATTCTGTTTGCTCTCAGCAGCTTTGACAACCTGGTAAAGAACGGCCGTTTGAACCGTGTGGTTGGCTTTATCGCTGGCAAGATGGGTATGCGGATTGTGGGCCGTGGCAGTGACGAAGGCCGCCTGGAACTGCTCCACAACACCCGTGGCGAAACCCGTACCCTGGCTTTTATTCTGGAAGAGATGGACCGCCGTGGTTACACCGGCAGTCAGGTGGTTATCAGCCATTGCCAGAACCCCACCGCCGCAACCATGCTCCGTGGTGGTATTGAAAAGAAATGGCCCGGTGCCTATGTGATGATTCTGCCTTGCAGTGGCATCACCAGTTTCTATGCCCAAGAGGGCGGCCTGCTGGTGTGCTATTGATGATGAACCAAGGTCATAAAAATGCCCTTTGGGCGGCGGCCGCCCTTGGGGGAGTTTGTGCCGCCGGGCTTGGCTATTATGCCCACTGCATCGAGCCGGAGCGGCTTCGGATTGTTCGCCCCCAGCTCATGCAAAAGCCCCCGGTAAAGGTGTTGTTCTTCTCGGACGTGCATCTGGGGCCCATGTATCATCCGGAACATCTGGAAGGTTTGGTGGATGCCATCAATGCTGAAAAACCGGAACTGGTGGTGTTTGGTGGGGACTTCTTCGCAAAATTTATGCGGGATGCCTCCATGCTCCACTTTGGCTGGCTGGCAAAACAGCTGGCACGGATTCAGGCTCCCCTTGGCAAGTATGCCGTGTGGGGCAACCACGATGTGCGACAGGGTGCCGCACCCTTTTACCGGATGCTGATGGAACACGGCGGCTTTGTGCCGTTGTGGGATAAGATTGTAAGCCCCCGCCCGGATGTGCACATCTGCGGGCTTGCCCCCTATTCCGACGGGAAAATCCTGCGCAAGATGCCAAAAGAGGGCTGGCGGCTTTGTCTGTGCCATATGCCGGATAAAGCACGGTATCTGAACCTATCCCGTGTGGATTTGATGCTCAGCGGCCACAGCCACGGCGGACAGGTACAGCTTCCGGTGTTGACCTCCATGATTTTACCCCCCGGAGGCAAGATGTATCCCTATGGGCATTACCGTCCCCAATCTCAGCATAAAGCAGAACTGTTCGTTAGCCGGGGCATCGGCATGAGCGGTGTACCTTTCCGGCTGTTGCATCCGCCGGAACTGGTGGTATTTGAATAAGAATTCTTTTGACAAAGGCATGTTTTAGCACGTTTCGCTTGCAAAAATGCTTGGTTGCGACGAATGTTTTCGCAGAACAAAGATTTCTTTATAGAACGCAGGTTTTTACTGCTTACAAAAGCTTATACCAACACCTTTGTTTTATGGACGATTAAAGAAAAAACACACAGGAAGAAATTCCTGTGTGTTTTTTGTTATAAGGCTTTCGCAGGGCTACTCCCGCTGTAAGAACGGTGCAATCCACCGCTCAAACAAAGTTCCACTTGGTATAGCGGCATGTCTATCTCTGCCTGAAAAGAGTATATCTTGCTCAGTAATTTACAAATAGTTTAAGAATACAACCCCAAACAGGCATCCAACTGCCTGGCGTACCCTTCTGTCACTCTTGCGAGCCTGCTTGCTCTTTTTCTGTGCGGGGCACCATCATGCACTGCTGGTTCATCTTTTGCAGTTCTTCCTTCATGTGTGCCTGCTGGAGGTGCAGTTCCGCCAGCTTTTCCTTCATGTCACTGCTCAGACCGCTTTCGCTGAAGGTGTCTGCGCCCGGCATATGGGCACCAAAGGCGGGCACAAACAGGTACTTGCGGATGACAAAGATGAGCAAGATTGCCACAATGCTAATCAGGTTTTCCACCGGGGAGGTGTGCTCCACCACCATCTGACGGGCAATGGCAAACAAAAGCACCTCAATGGCACTGCCGGGGCTGTGCTTTGCCAGCATCTTTACAAACTCGATACCAATAATTACATTGAAGGCGTTGCGCAAAAACTGGCTGAACGCTTCGTTCAAATCCGTGGACACAGCCACCGATGCCAGGTCAATCCCCACCCGAACACCTGCCACCAGAGTGGACACAAGCACCAACACCGCAACAATGGTTTCCAGAAAACTGGCGGTTTTCGCCACCCACTGGCGAAAGGAGATAAGTCGATTTTGTCGCATACAAACACCTTTTTTTCTTTTATTTTTATACAAAAAGTTTAACGTCCTGCATTTTTTACTCGTTCTAGGGCAAGAGCAGCCATTTCCTGCTTTTTGCGTTCCGCACGGGCAAGGGCGGCACGGCGCTCCTTCTGCCATTTCTTGGTTTGCTGTTCGTCCGCCACCTCGGTGGCACGAGCAAAGCTATACAAAAGGCCGTCCAGACGCATCCGGCGCAACCAAATCATCACTGGACCGTGTTCCTTGCACTGGGCAAGGGAATACATACTGTTGTTGCCCTTGCGCAACCAGATGTCCTGGTCATCCAGCTCCAGCGGTGCACCACAATGGGGGCAACTGGCCTGCCGCATGGAGGGTTCACACCAGGTTTCTCCATCCGCAGACTTGGGCCAGCTTGTGTAATCCTGTCGATTTTTATCCGCCGGGCAGAGAAGCTCCTGCAACAGCTGTTCCTCGGTGGGGTATTCCTGAATGCCCTTTTCCATATCCAGGAAGGTGCAGATTTGGGCTGTATATACCGCATCACTGAGAGCATCGTGGAAGGAATCCTGCTTTTCAATGCCCATCCGTTCCACCACTGCTTCCAGTGTCATGCTTTCACCCGGCTGGCGGGGGTGCTGGGTGGTAAAGATTTTCTGCACATCGTACCAGTGACAGGGCCAGTTTTCCTCCAGCCCATACAGGACGAGATTTTGACGGAGAACCGGCACGTCGTCCAGCCCCCACTCTGCCAGCTGGGCGTCCGGGCCACACCACTGGATAAACTGGCGCAGACCTTCCGCAATGGGCATCCCTGCATCCAGTTGCTTCTGGCTCAGGCCAGTCACCTTTGCCACATGGTGGTGCAACCGGGGGAAAATACTGGGTTTCAGTAGAACAGAAAAACGGTCAGCCAGTTTGCCATCCCGCAGTTTTACCGCACCAATCTGGATAATCTCTCCACGGAGTACCTGCTCCACCCCTTGGTAAAGGAAGGTTTTGGGGGCATACCCCATGTTCCATTCCATATCAAATACTACAAGCTCGCCCATTGGTTTCGTCCTTTCTTAACGTACCCCCGGAATCTCTTCCAGCTGGGTGTTCAGGTGTGCCACCGGTTCCTGCACGGGCACCTGCTGGACAGGCTGTGCCTGCTCCAAAAGGCGCTCCCGCCCCACGCTAATCATCAGTTTGATTCGGTTTTCCTGGTTAACTGCCGTTGCGCTGGGGTCATAGTCAATGGGAGTAATGTTTGCATTGGGGTAGATGGCCCGAATCCGGCTAATCATTCCCTTGCCACAGATATGATTGGGCAGACAGCCAAAGGGCTGGGCGCAGACAATGTTTTCATAGCCGCTGGTGACCAGCTCCACCATCTCTGCGGTCAAGAGCCATCCTTCCCCCATCTTGTTGCCCCGACTGATGATACCCTCGGTCATGTTGCGCAGGTCAAGGAAGCGAGCCGGCGCATGGAAGCCCGCCTGTTTCATGGCATCAATGGCGGCACGCTCAAAGCCATCCAGATATTTCAGCAGTCCTTCACTGCCCCAGATACCCGCCAGATTGCCGCCGTACAAGCGGATGGTATCGCCCATGTTGCTGATGCAATACTCCACAAAGCCCAGCAAGCCCGGCATATTCACTTCACAGTCCTGGCTGGCCAAAAATTCCTCCAGATTGTTGTTGCCTAAGGGAGAATACTTCACATAGATTTCTCCCACAACTCCCACCTTTACCTTGGGGGTGCGCACCACCGGAATGGTGGCAAAATCCTGAGCAATCTTGGAAAAGGTAGATTTCATCTCTTTACCATGGAAGCCCTTATCCTGCCGGAACCAGTCACAGATGGTATCCACCCACTGGGTTGCCATTGCCTTGGCCTGGCCTTTGGTTATCTCATAGGGGCTGACCTGGTTGCGCAGGGACATAATCAAATCCCCGTAAAAGATGGCGGCAACCGCCTTGCGGATAAAGGGAACGCTCAGGCGAAAACCAGAATCCTTTTCCAGACCGGAAAAGTTCAGGCTTGCCACCGGCACATGGCTAAAGCCCGCCCGTTGCAGAGCTTTGCGCAACAGATGGATATAGTTGGAGGCTCGGCACCCACCGCCGGTTTGGGTAATCAGCAGGGCGGTTTTGTCCAAATCGTACTTGCCGCTTTGCAAGGCATCCAAAAACTGTCCAATGACCAGCAAGGCGGGATAGCAGGTGTCGTTGTGGACGTACTTTAAGCCCAGCTGTGCCACCTGACTGCCGCAGTTGCCCAGCACCTCCACCTTGTAGCCATCGCATTCCAGTCCTGCCGCCAGCATGGCAAAATGCAAGGGCAGCATGTTGGGAATCAGGATGGTGTGGGTGGATTTCATCTCCGGTGTAAAACGGAGATAGGTCTGTTGCATGGTATTATTCCCCTTTCTGTTGTTTTTCGTCCAGGGCGGCAAACAAACTGCGCAGACGGATGTTCACTGCACCCAGGTTGGTGATTTCGTCAATCTTCAGCTGGGTGTACAATTTGCCGCCCTGCTGTAAAATCTCCTTGGTTTCGTCGGTGGTAATGGCATCCACACCACAGCCAAAACTTACAAGCTGTACCAGGTCCATATCCGGCTGGGTGGTGCAGTATTTTGCCGCCGCATACAGCCGTGCGTGGTAGGTCCACTGGTTCAGAACGCTGGTTTCAAAGGGCTTTGTGTGGTAGGCGATGCTATCCTCAGTGATAACCGCCGCACCATGACGGCAGAGCAATGCATCAATGCCGTGGTTTACCTCCGGGTCAATGTGGTAGGGCCGACCCGCCAGCACGATAATCCGCTGACCCCGCTTGCGTGCAGTGTCAATCATCTCGGTAGCCTTGTCCCGCACCCGTGCCATATGGGCATTGTATTCCTCATAGGCTTTGTCGGCGGCCTTTTCCACCTCGTTGCGCTTAATACCTGCAAAATACCGCTCCAAAATGCCGTGGATTTTCTTCTTGAAATCCTTGGGGCGGTGCAGTCCCACATAATCGTTGATGAAGTGAATGTCCGCAAGTTCGGGGCAGTTCACTGCCAAAACTTCCGGATAATAAGCCACCACCGGACAGTTAAAGTGATTGTCCCCGGTGTGTTCATCCAGATTGTAGCTCATGCAGGGATAGAAGATGGTTTTAATGCCCATCTCCGCCAGGACACGGATGTGTCCATGCGCCATCTTGGCAGGGAAGCAAACGGTATCACTGGGAATGCTGGCCTGTCCCTTTATGTATAGATTCCGGGTGGATTTGGGGCTTGTCACCACCGAAAATCCAAGCTGGGTGAAAAAGGTATGCCAGAAGGGCAACAGTTCATACATGTTCAGGCACATGGGAATGCCAATGGTGCCCCGCACCGCCGGGCCAGGTCGATAGGATGCCAAAAGCTGCTGTTTGTACTCGTACAGATTCAGCGCATCTGCCGCCTGTTTGCCGCTCACCGGACGTTCACAGCGGTTGCCGCTGATCAGTTTGCGACCGCCGCCAAAATCATTGACGGTAAGCTGGCAGTGGTTGGTGCACAGGCCGCACTGGACATTCTTGGTGCTTTGCTGGAACGCTTCCAGCTCCTGCTGGCTGAGCATCCGGCTTTTCTGTCCCTCGCCCGCCATGGCTTTGCCGTACAGTGCCGCACCAAAGGCACCCATCAGCCCTGCAATATCCGGGCGGACTACCTCCACGCCCATTTCCTGCTCAAAGGCACGGAGTACCGCTTCGTTATAGAACGTTCCGCCCTGTACCACGATGTTCCGCCCCAGCTCTTCCGGACTGGAGGCGCGAATTACCTTGTAGATGGCATTTTTCACCACGCTGATGGACAGTCCTGCCGAGATATTCTGGATGGATGCGCCGTCCTTCTGTGCCTGCTTCACGCTGGAGTTCATAAACACGGTACAGCGGCTTCCCAAATCCACTGGTTTATCCGCAAACAGACCCAATGCGGCAAACTCCTTTACATCATAGCCCAATGCCTCTGCAAAGGTTTGGAGAAAACTGCCGCAACCGCTGGAACAAGCCTCGTTTAGGAAGATTTCGCTGATGGCTCCGTCCTCGATTTTGAAGCACTTCATGTCCTGGCCACCAATGTCGATGATAAAGTCCACCTGAGGCAGGAAGTGCCGTGCGGCGGTAAAATGCGCCACCGTTTCCACAATTCCGGTATCACCCCGGAAGGCTTCTTTCACCAGTTCTTCACCGTATCCGGTGCTGGTCAGGCTTTTCACCTGCAAGCCAGGGTGTTTGTGGTACAAATCCAGCAACACCTCCCGAATCAAGGGCAGGGGGTTGCCAAGGTTTGGCTGATAACTGGTGTACAGCAGGTTGGAATCCTCGTCCACCACGGCCACCTTTACGGTGGTGGAGCCTGCGTCCACACCGATGTGCACCGGGCCGCATTCTGTCCCAAAGGGAAGCCGTGCCACGCTGGCTTTCAGGTGGCGGGCATGGAAGGCTTCATATTCTTCCTTGCTTGCAAACAGAGGGGGCTGACTGTCATAGTCGGCGCTCATGTCAAGCTGTCCAATGGAACGAGCCACCTCTTCCAAATCCAGCTCTTTGTCTGCATAAAAAGCCGCACCCATTGCCACAAAATGCAGGCTGTGGGCAGGGCAACTGCCTTTCAGTTCCAGGGTTTTGTCAAAGCTGTCCCGCAAAACGCTGTTGAAGGTAAGCGGCCCGCCCAGGTACAGGATATTCCCCTGAATGGCTCTTCCCTGTGCCAGGCCAGCGATGGTCTGGTTTACCACCGCTTGATAGATGCTGGCGGCGATATCCCCTGCCGCCGCACCCTGGTTAATCAGGGGTTGGATGTCACTTTTTGCAAACACACCACATCGGCTGGCGATGGTATAAATTTTTTCTGCTTTTGCGGCGGCCTCGTTCAGTTCTTCCGGGCTCATCTTCAAAAGGGTTGCCATCTGGTCGATGAATGCGCCCGTGCCACCTGCACAGCTGCCGTTCATGCGTACCTCTGGCGCACCGCTGAGGAACAGGATTTTTGCGTCCTCTCCTCCCAGCTCGATGATAACATCCGCATCCGGGGTCAACCGTTTAGCGGCCAGACGGGTGGCAAATACCTCCTGTGCAAAGGGCACACCACATCCGTCCGCAAGGCCCATACCCGCAGAACCGGAAATGGCCAAAAAGGCCGGCTTGCCTGCCAGCTGCTCCCTTGCCAGACGGAGCAACAGCTCCTGTGCTTTCTGCACAACATGGCTGCCGTGTCGCTCGTACATATCAAAAACAACCTGGTCCTGCTCGTTGAGCACAACACATTTGATTGTAGTCGAACCAATATCCAATCCTACCCGCATGGAACACACTCCTTATTCTCTGAGACAGGGGCACCCACCCCTGAGGGAAAACACCAATCAACTATCGACAGATTTACAAGGCTCGGAATCCCTTGCCCACAATCTCCGAAGAATTGACGATGGTTAAAAATGCCGTTGGGTCAATGTGACGCAGATGGTTGCGCAGCAGCACCGCCTGTCGCCGGGTCAGCACCGTGGTGAGCACCACTTCTTTTTGTCCGGTGTAAGCGCCCTCGGCCCGGTAGACCGTGGCACTCCGGTTCAGGATGCCCAGGATAAACTGTTTCACGTCCTCCGGTTTACTGCTGATGATGGTAACCACCTTGCGCTGGTTCAGGCTTTCAATGACACTGTCCACCATGAACGCTTTGCTGAAGGTGCCCAGCGTACAGTAAAGTCCGGTGGCGATGCCATACAGGCCACCTGCCCAGACAGCAATCACCAAATCCGATACCAGCAAGGCACGTCCAATCTCCATGCTGGTATGCTTTGCCAAAATCATGGCCACAATATCCGTTCCTCCGGTGGAAGCCCCCACATTAAAAACAATGGCACTTCCCGCGGCAGGCAGTGCAACCGCAAAACAAAGTTCCAGCAGTTTATCCTGGGTAAAGGGGGCGGACATGGGCACCACCGTTTCCAGCAAGCTTACATAGGCGGAAAGCGCCAGGGAGGAATAGATGGTCACCCCCATGGTTTTTGCCCCCAGGAAGATAAGGCCCAGCACCACCAAAATGCCGTTGATGATAAACAGCGCACCGCCCACATTCATCCCCGGCCAAAGGGTGGCAAGGATAATGGAGATACCGCTGGTGCCACCCATGGCAAAATGGTTGGGTGTCTTAAACAAATGGATGCCAAGGGCGGTCAAAAAAAGCCCCAGATTCAACAAAATTGCATAGCGGGCAAATTCCTTGTGGTTCATCCGTGTTTGCGGCCAGAAAGGAATCACCCTCCGTTTTCGGGCAGAGTGTTGCTTACCGTTCATGTGTGTGGATACTCCCTTGCATCGCATCGTATCAATTTTATGCCGTTTTTCCCAGCTTTGACCCTGGGATGGGAATTTTGCCACTTTGCCACCCAGTAGAATGGGTAAAAAAAGCCACAAATCCCCACAAAATACCATAAACTGTCCCACCAAAATACAGGCAAAATCGGACAGTCAAACTCTTATAAAAGTAACATAAATCGAAGGATTATGTCAATCTTCGTTTTCCAATTTCAGGATATTGAAAGGATGTGCAATCCCGGATTTTCCCGGCTAAATTTATTGCAATGCCGTTCAAAATCCTGTAAAATATATAAAATAGAGCGAAACAGGTGCTTGCCAGCCCTGTGCAAATAAAAGGAGCGATTGAATCATGCTGCAAGAAAAGCCCAGCAATTTTCTCACCGAGATTATTGACCATGACCTGGAACAGGGTCTTGTAAAGGAAATCCACACCCGTTTTCCGCCAGAGCCCAACGGCTATCTGCACATTGGCAGTGCCAAGGCCATCTGGATTAACTGGAGCATTGCCAACGCTTACGGCGGCAAGTTTAACCTGCGTTTTGACGATACCAACCCGGTGCGTGAGGACGACGAGTATGTAAAGAGCATCGAGGAGGACCTGCGCTGGCTGGGTGCCATCCCCAACGGCGGCATCTTCTATGGCAGTGACTACTTTGAGCAGTGCTATCAGTACGCCGAGCAGCTCATTCAGGAAGGCAAAGCCTATGTGTGCGATTTGAGCCGCGAAGAGATGCAGGAATACCGTGGCACCCTGACCCAGCCCGGCCGCCCCAGCCCCTACCGGGAGCGGAGCGTGGAAGAAAACCTGGATTTGTTCCGCCGCATGCGTGCAGGTGAATTTGCAGACGGAAGCCGCACCCTGCGTGCCAAAATCGACATGGCAAGCCCCAACATGAACCTGCGTGACCCTGCCATCTACCGCATTGTACGGGCACACCATCACCGCCAGGGGGACAAGTGGTGCATCTATCCTTTGTACGACTTTGCCCACCCCATTCAGGACGCCATCGAAGGCATCACCCACAGCCTGTGCAGTCTGGAGTTTGAGAACCATCGTCCCTTGTACGAGTGGGTCATCAACAACCTGCATCTGGGTCCCTTCCCCATCCAGCGTGAGTTTGCCCGTCTGAATGTATCCAACACTGTGATGAGCAAGCGCTATCTGCGGGAGCTGGTGGAGCAGAACATCGTGGACGGCTGGGACGACCCCCGCATGCCCACCCTGTCCGGTCTGCGTCGCCGTGGCTACACCCCCACCAGCATCTTTGAGTTCGTGAAAAAAGCCGGTGTTTCCAAGGTGTACAGCCTTGTGGACTACCGCCTGCTGGAGTACTGCATCCGTACCGAGCTGGAAACCACCGCTCAGCGTCGGATGGCTGTTACCGAGCCCATCAAGCTGACCATTACCAACTATCCCAAGGACCAGGTGGAGTACTTCGATATTCCCAACAACCCCAACAAAGCCGCTGGGGACACCTCCACCCGTCCGGTGGCCTTTACTGGCAGCCTGTACATCGAGAAGAGCGACTTCGCTCTTGTTCCCCCGCCCAAGTTCCAGCGTCTGAAGCCGGAAGGTGAGGTTCGTCTGATGGGCGCTTACATTGTCAAGTGCAATGAGGTTATCACCGACGAGAACGGCGAGGTTGTGGAAGTTCTCTGCACCGCCGACCTGGAAACAAAAAACGGCAACCCCGTGGACGGCCGCAAGGTAAAAGGCACCATTCACTGGGTAAGTGCCGCCCATGCAGTGGATGCAGAAATCCGTCTGTATGACACCCTGTTCACCCAGGAAAACATGAACGAACTGCCGGAAGATGCCTCTTACCAGGACTTCCTGAACCCGGACTCCGTTCGTGTGCTCCCCGGCGCAAAGCTGGAAGCCTCTTTGCAGGATGCCAAGGCTGGCGAAACCTTCCAGTTTGTGCGGATGGGCTACTTCACCCCGGACAGCAAAAACCCCGGTGTGTTCGGCCGTGTGGTCACCTTGAAGGACAGCTTCAGTAAAACTTTGGAGCAGAAATAAGCCCCAGTCTGTCCTGACACCACCACAAGATAATATCAGCATTTCAGCGCCCGCTCTCACAGGTAGAGTGGGCGCTTTTTGGTGCAAGAATCCCCTCTTTTTCTCCCCTTGCGGGTAGTGCCATGGCCTCCTCCACCTCGCCCCTGCGGGCAGTGCGTTCACACGTCCGTGGGTCTACCTATCCAGGGGTAGACTTTTGTACTCATGCCCGGCTACGTCCAATTGCCCGTGGGGCTGCCCCTCCATCCCCTGTGGCCCCCTGGGCATGTATTTACCCTTATCAAGGCTGGGCGTACTGAAAACCCAAAAGCCAAATGCCACCCAAAACAAAAAGCCAGCCGGTATCCTGCAACCTCCTCCCAAAAGAGGAAAGTCAGGAAAGCCGGCTGGCTTTTATTTTAATTTTAAAGAAAAATCCTTTAGGGCAACATTGCGCTTTCGGGGCAAGTTTGCGTTGCATCAACCTGCATCCTGACCCGGTGTCAAAAGCTGGAACGACCGGCCCGTTTAAAAGCCCAGTTCGTCCACTTCATCCTGTTTCACGACGCTGGGAGGAAGCAAACCTTGCTCAACCAGAACCTCATTGCGCTTACAACACAGGGGGCAGTCCTTGCATTTTTCCACAGGGCAGGTAATCTTATTGTCCGCAATATAGAACCCGTTTTTGCCGTTGTTCTTCACGATGTAAAGAGCGCTGTCTGCACTTGCATACAGGGATTCATAGGTGCTGTGCTCTTCGTCCGCATAGGCAATACCCACGCTGGTGGCAAATCCATAAGTCTCATGATAGCGGCGCAGTTCCATCAGAACCGTCTCCAGCAACCAGTGCATCTTGTTGCTGATGACCTCACAGCTAACGCTTTCGCTTACAAAGACGATGAATTCATCGCCGCCCAAACGACCCACCACATCATCTTTGCGGAAATAGCTTCGCAGGATGGCGGCAAACTTGCGCAACACTTTATCCCCTTCCGGGTGGCCTTCGCTGTCGTTGATGGACTTAAAACGGTCCATATCAAACAAAAGCAGAATGCCCTTGGTAGGGTTGTTGGCCAGCATGGCGGCAATCTGCCGTTCCACACCTGCCCGGTTGGTAAGCCCGGTGAGGGAATCGGTTTCTGCTTCCAGCTCCATCACCTGCTGACGGCGAATCTCGGTGGTGCGGTCCATCACCATACCATAGAAGGCGTCCTCGCTTTCAAACAGGGCCATCTCTACATATCGGTCGCCAATTTGAATCATACCGGTTTTGGGGTCACGGCTTTCTTCCAGCGCACGGATGTAATGCCGGAATGCCTGAGGACTTTTGGATACCGCCGTCCACATGCCATCGCTCAGTCCCAAAATTTGTTTCAGGTTATCTGAGAAGAAGTTGCTGTGGATGCTCAGCAAACATTCAAAAGCGCCCACATGCTGGTCAATGGCGCGCATGATACGGGTCATGCGTTCGGCCTTGGAGCGGTAGCTGTCCCGCCAGTCGTTCATCAGCAGGGCAATGATGCGCAGTTCGGTGTTGTATCTAGTAGTAAATTCCACATCGTAATCGCCTTCCAAAAGCCGAACCACCTGTCGCTCGATGCCCTGCAAATCATCCAGAACATACCGCCGCAGATAGCGCCGGATTAAGCCGAACATAATGAGCATTACAATCAAAATGCCCACAAGCACCGCCAGCACCTGCCACAGGAAGTCCTCGTGGATGCTGCTGGCCTGTGCCATTGCGCCTATCACATAGCTTCCATCACGAGTGATCGTGGTTTTCACGTAGTATGCCATGCCGTTGATGGTGCGCAAGCCACCTTCCTGTAAACCTTCCAACCGATGCACATAGGCCAGCCCGCTTACCCCGTCTGCAAATTCCACCACCTGGTCATTGTTGGGGGTAATGGCGGTCAGTTCTCCTGTAGAGCGATTCACCAGAAAAATAGTCCGTGTCCACAGGGTGGGGGTTTTCTCAATAATTCCCTCCATCGTGTTGTTCTGTAACAGGTTGCCCAAAACCCGGGACTCAACCCCAATTTGTAGCACCGATACACCTTCTATGTCGGTGCGTATTCCCACATAAATGCGGCTCTGTCCGCTGGAAATGCTTTTGCCTTCCAGCTCAATCACATGGTCCACCTGGCTGCCCTTTTGGAACAAGGGCCAGAATTTGTTTGCGGACTCATGCTCCATCAGGTTCAGCCCCACCGAGGCAGGCGAACTGCTGTACTGCACCACACCATTTTCATCCATCAGGTGGATGGATTCCACCTCCATCAGCTGGCTCAATTGCTGCAATACAGCTTGGTCTTTCCAGCTTTCGTCGGAATAAAGTTCCAACATATACTCAATGGCCAAGGCCCGGTTGTAATAATCATCCGAGAACTGGGTCTTCAGCTCTTCCATGGTGTCCTTGTTGGCATCGTAGACGGTGCGTATATCCGCCATCATCTGGTCCAAATCCGTCATGACTGCTCGCCCTTGCAGTGCAAGCATAATGCCGGTTACTATTAAAAACACCACGATGGTTAAGGCATAAAACATGGCGGACAACCGCCTGTATAGGATTTTTTCCATAACCTTTTTGATCCGGCCCTTTCTTATCAGGTTTGCATGGCCTCTCGCCAGCGTACGGGTTATAAAAAGATAAAAGCTCCCCAGTGGATTCTGGGCAGCAGTCATGCCATCGTCCGCTCTTTTCCTATTTATATAGCGGGGGCATTCGTTTCAGATTATAACAAAATGCACCTGCTTTTGCAATTAGTTTCACGAAAGTTTTTTATTTTCCTGCAAAAAAGAACCAAAAGGCCCGCATTTCAACTCTTTAGCGAGTATATTTCTTGTATGGCTGTATAAATATCCCAGGTTTACACTCTGTTCACTTGGGTCAGACGCCAGGGCTTTTAAGGCAGTTTGCGCACCTGGCGTTCCACCTCGGTGTGGGTGTGGTGGGTGCATCCCAGCCGGAAGGTCAGCATACCCCCGTGTTCTTGCAGGGTAAGCTGGGTCCAGTGGGCCGAGTCGCTGGTGTGGTTGGCAGGTTTATAGCGGCCATTCAGCCACTGGTCAATCTGGCTTTGGGACAGGGTGCTGGGCAGTTCCCCTTGCAGGTATTCCGACACAAGGGCTTGCAGGGCATCCTCCCGGCTTGCCACACAGCTTGCCTTGGTAAAATGGGTCACAAGATTCTGGTATCCTGCCACCCCAGCGGCGGCCAAAATGCTCATCATGGCAATAACGACAACCATCTCAATCAGGGTAAAGCCCGGTTTTTTCCCCAGGACAAAGCCTTTTGGCATCCGGGGTTTTGGCAATAAAAAGAAAAAGTAACGACTATCATTTTTTCGCATTGTGACAAAAGCACTCCTCTGTTGCTGGGATTTCTTTTGGAAAATTCTACAATTTTTCAAAAAACCCGGGGTTTTGTGTTTACAACTGGGTAGTTTTAATATATATTATAAGCGTAAGGTTTGCAAGTACCTGTGCGGACAGGAATTTCCTGTACAAAGCGGGCTGGCAAGTCGTTTTGCATTGGATTCCGCAGTAGGGCAGAACGCCGTTACTGCGGAATAAAATCTTTTATTTTATAGGAGAGAATCATTATGTTGAACAAACTGTTGAACCTGCGCAACCGCAAGAAGAAGGGCTTCACCCTGATCGAGCTGATTGTTGTTCTGGTGATCATGGCTATCCTGGCTGCCGCAGCAATCCCCACCGTTATGGGCTACATCGACAACAGCCGTCGTGCAAGCTACCTGGCTAACATGCGCGCTATCCTGCAGGCTGCTGAGACTACTCTGACCGAGGCTCGTGCTAATGGTGTGACCATCACTACCGGTGATAGCACCATGGATGGCAGCACTGGTGGTACAACTTTTAAAGCTGCAATGCTGAAGAAACTGCCCAACGACCTGCAGAATGTTGATGTAGGCACCACTAAGCCTGCCACCAAAGATCATTACAACGTTGTAATTAAGAATATCAGCAGCACCGACACTGAGGTTGTTGAAATTCAAGCTTGCTACAACGATAAAGGTGAGGTTGTAACCCTGACCCCCGGCCAGGGCAGCACCGTAATGGACAGCGGTTCTCCTACTTCTACTCCTACTCCTACTTCTACTCCCGGCTAATCCTACATATGCAACCCTTCAGCGGTGCGGCACTGTGCCGCACCGCTTTTTTGTCCCTTGTTCCGGAAGGGGCAAGCTGTCTGTTTCTAACAGCCAAATTCAGCATTTATGTAAGTCTACACTCTATTTTTCTCCTATTCGTATTTTCAACTCGTATTTTTCCATTTCGTTAATCCTTTTCTTTGGAGGTACCCATGATTCCTCGCGACCACCGTCTGTCCGCACAGGAGCGGATTGAACTGAACTTTGACCGTGAACTGAATCAGGATAAGCATTCTCGCGGCATTCAAATTCTCGTGTTTGTGGCTCTGCTTGGTGTTGCTGTCGCCACCTTTTTGCTCTTTGCGCAACCTGCGGTGGAACAAGCCAAACAGCTTGCACTGCAAAGCAATGTGAAGTTCATCCGCATGGCAGTGGAAACCGGCTTTGTCCTTTACACCGGAAGTCTCACCGACCCGGATACCGGGGAAATTTGCTATTCCATCGCCGCCCTGCCGGAAGAGGACGATGCCAACGGGGCACGACTGCGCAAGTTGATTCTGCCCTATATGCCAACCGATACCGGAACCACCCTGCGCAACATCAGCCTGGACTCTCTGTTACAGCAAGTCATTGGTGGCAAACACCAAAACCTTGGCTATGTATATGCCATCCAGCAAAAGGACGGAATTTTCACCATCAAGCTGTGGGAGAACGAAACGTCCTATCTGGGCAACCCCAACCTGCCGGATTGCCTGTGGCAGTCGGTGGGTGACCCATCCCGGGATTTATCCTCCCAGTCCGGCACCTATGTGGCCCTGCCGGAAAGCGCCTTGCCGAACAACAGTTCCTTGCAAGGCTAATCCTCTGGAGGTCTGACCCCTTCCTTCCAGATTGTGTCCTTGCCAGCACAAAAATCCATCCACCGGGTGGTTTGCATGGACGGTGTCTAACGGCGCATTCTGTTTTTGCAGGGAAGTATTATCCCCCCTGTTTATCACCCTGCTGTATCAGCGAGTTTGCCAAAACAAAATCGCTGATTTTTTGATTTTTTATTTTAGAATTCAGGCTGATTTTTCCCGCCCTGAACGCAACAATGCGACCTTTTTCACACTTTTTATCTCGCCAAAAACCCCACGCATATGTTATAATATTAAGAGGTATATCCACCTCTGCTTTTTTCTTTTTTGCAGGGAATTTTTTCCATTCCACCACAAAAAAGGCAGAGAGATTTTACAACCAGAACAGCGAGGTTTTCTCATGCTTCAGCTTCCATTTTGGATGGCCGCTTTGCTTTTTGTTTATCTATTCATGCTGGGTGCTTGCATCACCAGCTTTCTGTTTGTCATTGCCTTTCGGGAGGCTTCCGGCAGTAAACAGCCTTTCTACCAAGGGCGCAGTCATTGTGACACCTGCAATGCCATCCTAACCGCCCGGGATTTAGTACCCATTTTCAGCTGGCTTGCCTCCAAAGGACGCTGCCGCCACTGCGGTGCCAAAATCCCCGCCATTTATCCCATTGGCGAAGCCTTGGGCGGTATGGGTATGGTGCTTGCCTTTTGGGCCTATGCCACCCAGCCCGCCAAACTGCTTGTTGCCATTGGAGTTTGGGTGTTCTTGATGCTGATTGCACTGTACGATTCCCTCACCATGGAAATCCCGGATTTATACACCCTTTTGCTGGCAGTTCCCTGCCTGCTGAGCCTGTGGGTCTTTGATGGCCCTCCTTTGTCGGGTCGGATTCTGGGTATCTTTATCGTAAGTGTGCCCATGTTGTTGCTTGCACTGCTGATTCCCGGCGCATTCGGGGGCGGTGACATCCAGCTGATGGCGGTATGCGGCTTTCTGCTGGGCTGGCAAAACACCCTTGTGGCCTTTTTCCTGTCGCTGGTTGCGGCAATGGTGCAGATTGTACTCTTGCTGGCAAGCGGTAAAATCCAGCTTGGCAAAAGCGGACAGCACATGCCCTTTGGCCCTGCCCTGTGCGCAGGGTGCTATCTTTCCCTTTTGTTTGGGGATTCCCTTTTGCACTGGTATACATCCTTGTTTCACTAAATCCCTGAGGAGGTTTTCTCATGCCAGAATATTTATACGAGGGCAAAACAGCCGACGGCAAGGTTGTGAAAGGCTCGCTGAATGCGGCGGATGAAAAAGCCCTGTACGATGCCTTAAAACGGGATGGAGCGTATCTCACCTCCTTCCGGCTCAAGGAGGAAGTCTCCGGGCGGAAAAAACAGCTGAAAGCTATGGAATTAAGCGAGTTTTGCCGCCAGCTTTCCAGCCTGACTGCGGCGGGTATCACCCTGAGCCGTGCCCTGTCCATTATCCTGATGGGCAAGCCCAACTCCCCCGCCACCCAGGCATATAAAGAGGTGCAAAAGCTGGTACAGCAAGGCCAGCCCCTCAGCGATGCACTGGCCCAGCAGGGCATCTTCCCGGAAATGATGATTAACATGTTCCGTGCCGGTGAAGCCAGCGGACAGCTGGAACAGGTTGCCGCAAAACTGGCCACCCACTACCAAAAAGAACACCGGATGGACAACCGGATTAAAAGCGCCACCATGTACCCCAAAATTCTTGCCGCCGTCTGTGTGCTGGCGGTTTTGATTATCTTCCTGGTGGTTATGCCCGAGCTGGAACCCATGTTCCAGGGCATGGAAATCCCCGCCGCAACCCGGGCAATGATGGCCTTTTCCGCACTGCTCAGCCAGCAGTGGTACATCCTGCTGATTATAGCTTTGTGCGCTGTTGCCGCCGTACAGATTGCATTCACCAGCCCCCAGGTACGCTTTTACTGGGACAAACTGAAGTTGCAGATGCCGGTAATCAAAAAACACATGCGGATTATCTACACCGCCCGGTTCGCCCGCACCCAGTCCAGTTTGTATTCCAGCGGTTTGTCCATGCTTCGCAGTTTGGAAATTGCGTCTTACACCTTGGGCAATGCCTATCTGACAAGCCAGTTCACCCAGGTGATTCGTCAGGTGCGCAGTGGCGAGATGCTCAGTCAGGCCATCCAGCAGGTGGACGGATTTGACTCCAAGCTGTCCCCCACCATCTTTGTTGGTGAGGAAACTGGTCGGCTGGACCAGATGCTGGAAAACATTGCGGATAACTATGAATACGAGGCAGATGTGGCGCTGTCCAAGTTGACCGGCATGATTGAACCGCTGATGATTGTATTCATGGCGGGTATCGTCTTGATGATTATGTTGGGTGTAATGCTGCCTATCTGGAGTATGTACGGCAACGTGAACTAATTCGTTTCAGGAGGAATCTTAATGGGCACTAAACACGCTCTTTTGCTGAGTGACCATCAGCTCTTACTTGTAAAAACCAATTCCACCCCTAAAGCAGTTACTTATCTGGCATCCTGGCGCAAAGCCTTGCCCTCCGGGTGTATGCTGAATGGCACCATCCACGATGCCAATGCCCTTGCGGTTGCACTGGCGGAACTGCGGCAGGAGGCCGGTAACGCCGCCAGCCGGGTGGAGCTTGTACTGGACTCCGGCCAGATGATGTCCAAGATGCTCAGCCTGCCCCTGGCCCTTAAGCCCAAGGAACTTGGGGGTGTGGTACAGGCCGAACTGGGCGAGCTGGACAGCTCGGATCGGGATTTGGTCTTTGATTTTACCGAGCTTGCCCCCACCGACCAGCGTCAACTGCTCTGCTTTGGTGTGGAACGCTCTATCCTGGAGCAGGTACAAAAACTTTGCCAGGAAGCAGGCTTCCGTCTGACCGGCATTACCACAAGCTTGTCCGGCTGTGCCAGCATGGTGCAGTTTCTGCCCTCTTTGGCGGACCTGAGTTTTGTCTTGTGTGTGCTGAACGGCTCCACCGTTACCACCTATCTGTTTGGTGATGGCCGCTATCTGATGAACAGCCGAAGCCGCCTGATTACCCCCCGTGGCACCCCTGCGGTGCTGGGTGAAATGCTGGGCTATGTGAGCAGCATGATTCAGTTCAGCCAGAGTAACAAAACCGCCGAGCCTGCCCGCACCGTCTACTTCTGTGGCCTTGCCCCGGAAGAAGAACCCGGCTGTCGCATTGTGGCAGACACCTTTAACATCACCGCCCAGCCCCTGCCGGATTTTGAGCAGGTACTGTACAAGGACGGCTGTGATGTGCATCTGAGCGAGTGCTTCCCCCTGACAGGTTGCATGCTGAATACCAAGCGGAAAACTACCAACCTGTTGCCTTTGATACAGCAAAAGGAGGCCCAAAGCCTGCAAAAATCCTCCACCCAGCTTCCCTGGGCCGTTCCCATCGTGCTGGGCGGTGTGGTTGTGGTGGCTTCCGGTGTGCTTTTGCTGATGAACATGCAACTGAACAACCAGATTCAGGTTGCACGGGAATTCACCCAGAACCCGGAGAATATCTCCCTGTCCCAAAAAGCCGAGTCCGCACGCACCGCCACCACCCACTATCTGGCGGCGGAAGCCGAGGCTCTGCGGGCGGCAAAACTGCTGGAAACCTCCCCCCAGATTACCGCTTCCATTCTTCAGCGGGCACTGGAATCCTGCGGCCCCAACACCACCTTAAAGCAGTATTCCTTTGAGCAGGATAAGCGCACCATTGTGTATGATTTTATCACCTCCGACTACCACGGTATCCCCCTTCTTGTGGCACGTTTCCGCAGTATGACGGAATACGAGTCTGTCAGCTACACTGGATACAGCGAGGACACCGAAACCGGTGGCTATAAGTTCCAGATTGTCTGCACACTCAGCGAAAAAGACACGGAGGTGGAATAACCATGCAGTATCAGCTTTCCCAACGCGAAAAATACATGCTCTTTTTCTTAGCGGTCTTTGCCATCATCATGGTGGGGTATCTGGGCCTTATCCAGCCCGCCTTGGAACGCCGATTGGAGCTTACCACCACCCTGCAAGAGGAACTGGACGTAAAAGCCCAGATGGAATCCAACATCCAGCAGCTGCCCGCCCTGGAACAGGAGCGGGAACAGGCACGGGTGCAGGCCACTTCCGCCGGTGCTGTGTTCTATGAACCACTGAACTCCAACCGTGCCAACGAACTGGTTGTCTCGCTGTTGGATGTACATCTTTTGACCCCCACCAGCATGACAGTCTCCCCCATGACGGTGAAGGATTTGTCCAGTGGGGACGTGCTGGAAATCTCCCCCCTTGGCTATAACTGGATCAGCCAGATTCAAGCCGCCCAGACGGCTTCCGGCATCCAAACCGGAACCGACGGTGAGCAGTCCTCTCAGCAGGCCACTGCACAGGTGCTTTCCACCACCATTACCATGACCTGCCAGGGGGAATTCAGCAATTTCCTGGCCTTCTTCGATGACGTGGCCAAGCGTGTACCCGCCCGTGTTACCCTGTTCAGCAACCAGGAGGACAAATACACTGTGGCGCTGGAGCTGTACATGCTGGACCCGGTACAGTAACAATCCCACACAAAGGAGGGGTTTGCCATGATACACCCCACTTCAAAACGTAAAGCAAAACAAGGCTTTGTCCTGCTGGAAGCATTGGTTCTTGTCACCTTGATGACCATTCTTGGCGCTTCCATGCTGGCTTCCGCTTACAACGACCGCCAGCGCAGTCGTGCCTATGCGGTAAACAACGAAGCCCAAAGCCTTGCCATCAATGCGCTTTATATGCTTCTGGATGCGGAAAATCAGCGGCTTGCCCGGGGTGGCTCTCCCCTGTATTTTACCCGAACCCTCTTTTCCAGCCAGGCCACCTTGGAGGTAACAGACCAGTCCGGTGGCAGGCTGTTGCAGGGCACGGTTCAGCTCAAAATCCAGCCGGATGGTGTCACCCCTTCTTTGTATACCATCAGCGCCACCGCCACCATGGGCAACGGTTACGCCAGCGAATCCCTGGAGATGGCGGTGAACCTGGTACAGAAAGACCAAGTTCCCCCCGTGCTGTTTGGCGCAGGGCTTTGCGGGGTTTTGACCACCAGCAGTGACAACCAAAATCCGGTTACTCTCCATCTTGGCAGTGGCACCGACCTGTTTTTAACCGGAACTTCACCCGATGCCGCCCTGACCATCACGGACAGCAACCTGCAAGGCAACGTTATCTTCCGCAATCTGGACGTTACCCTGCACCGCACCATGGTAAGTGGCATGGTGGTCACCAACTCCAACCTGACCTTGGGCAACAGCCAGCTGGACGGCACCCGGCAGGGGGAAAACGGTCAAAATCGCCTCAGCGGCATTTACATGTCCACCAGCGGCAGCAACCTGCTGACTCTACTACCGGGCAACAAGATTGTTGGCTCGGTGTATGCGGACCAGTTCCAGCGCATCGGCATCAGCGAAATCAGCGAATCGGTACAGGCCAGCGGCATCCGAAGCAGTGGAAGCGTGGTGCTGAACCAAAGTGGCACCCCCCGCTCCTATAGCATCCAATCCCGGAGCGGCGGCAATCTGCCCAGCCAGCTTTCCCAGCCCTTGCAGGACCTGACCACAAATGTGTCCATCTTCACCCCCAACTCCCAGTGGGATGGCGCAAATATCGTTGACCGGGACATTACCCTCGAACAAAGCCATGTTCTGCCCGACGCATCCGGGCGCATCCAGTCGGTCTATTACCTAAAAGCCGGTTGTACCTTGGATTTAACCGGGGTGACAAACCCCTATCTTCTGGTATTTGGTGAGGACACCACCGCCAAAGTAAAGGTGGCACAAGGCAGTACCATCACCGGCACTTTGCAGAACGTAACGGTGGAAATCCAGGTGGATGCCGCTCAGTCCCCCCGGCTGAACCTGCAATATGCCCAGCCCACCGCTGTTTTGGGGGATGACAGCTATCTACTGGCCCCTTCCAGCATCGGACGGCCTTATTCCTACCTGTCCGTGCTCAGCATCCACCGGATGCAGGACGATTTGTCCACATCCACCAGTCCCTAAAAGGAGGTATCCCATGGAAAAACGGCTTTCTAAAAAATCCGGCTTTACCCTGATTGAAGTATCCGTCGGCCTGGTGGTACTCTCCTTTGCGGCGCTGGTACTGGCAACCTTTGCCCGTGCCACCCACCAGCTTCAGCTGGAAGCCCAGACAGAGCGGGACGGTATCGAGCAACTGCGGGCCAACTTTTACTCCATCGCCGGGCGCAACACCGTGCCCGCCACCGCTGTTTTAAACATCGGAAGCCAGGTCATGCGGTACTCCGCCCAGGCCGCTGAAAGCGAAAACGAACTGCAACGGGTGCTGTTCGCCGCAGAAACCCCAAATCTGCCCACCGGACTTTGGCGAAAACCCCAGTCCTCTTCTTCCACCGTAAGCTCCACCGACAGCTTCACCCTTGGGGAACGTCTGCTGGAGCCGTGGCTTTGGGGCACACCGGTACCACTCAGCAATTTGGACACCGCCGACCTGTCCAATCAAAATGTTCTGTGGATTTCCGGCGGAAAACTGAAACAAAGCACGGTTGTAAATACCCCCATTGTGGTAATAAGCGGTTCAGAGTTTAACACAGACGGCAAAACTGTTCACCTCACCAGTGCCAACCGCTTTACACTGGTTTACCTGCCGGAAGATATCCCCAGTTCGTCCCTGAGCAAAGGCTGGTACGCTCTCCCCTCCGGGTCGGATTTATTTGCCAGCCTGACCACCGACAATCGGCTGGACGTAACTCGGTATCATGTTTCCAGTCCAAACGACCTGTCCAGCCAGCAACTGGAAGAACTGGGCCTGCTTTTGGACACCGCCTATTCCCTTTTGCACTTTGTCGCTAACCCCTAATCCCAAAGAAAGGAATCAGCCGCCATGAAACATCGCTCTGGTTTTACACTCATTGAGCTAGTCGCTGTACTGGTTTTAAGCAGTGTGGTTGCGGTGACCGTTGTCCCCATGCTTCCCATGGCACAGCGGCAGACCTACGATACACAAACTGCCACGGCAGCCAACCAAGCCGGCGACTCCATCTACACCTACATCACAAACCTGCTGAATGAAGCAGACCGCATCTATCTGGGCACCGCCACCGACCGGCCGGAAGGCTCGGACTGGCACAGCCTTTCGGTGGATTCCACCGGGCTTTTGGCGCTGGACAACACCCCTGTGTACGATGCCGCCTATCAGGATAACTGCGTCCTGACCTTAACTGCCTCCATCCAGGGACGAAGCAACATGACCCTTGGCATTACCCTGACCCAAACCATCGGGGAAAACAAGGTGCTTTACAACCGGGAATCGGTGTTCCAGCCCGCCAAAATCAACGGCGTTCTCACCAGCTCGCTGGAAGGCAACACCACCGTTGCCGCCGCCAGCTCCACACAGCCCAGGGTGATTTACTTCACATACAGCACAGCCATTCCCACCCCTGCTCCCACCTTACCGCCGGAGCAGTCCACCCCTGTGGCTACCCCTGCTCCTGCAAACCAGCTTCTGGTGAACATGCCCTCCAGCCTTTCGCTGGACTTGTCCACCAGTCCCACCGGGGCACTTACCCCCAGCGTTCAGCTGCCGGATAACCCCCGGATGGAAACCCTATTCTATGAGTGGAGCATTGTGAACACCTCCGCCCCCCTGTACCATGAGTACACCGACACGCACCTGAAAGTCACCGGCACCTCCTGGGACAGCCAGCACAACATGACTGCCCTGCAACTACAGGCACTATCTGCCACCCAGGATTCCATTATCATCCAGTTAACCGTTAGCGTATCCGACCAAAACAACCACTTCTATCAACAAACGGTACAGTGTGCGGTTACCATCTCTGGTACGACAACCCCTCAAAAACCCAACAGTGACGGCCTTGGGATTTATCTTACTAACAACTGGGGTGCTTGGGAGGGGACTTCCAACCTGGTCAACACCACCTACTTCCACAACATCAAGGATAACGCACTGGGATTAAGTGCTGTTTTGACCTCAAATCTGAAAGAACCAATCAATGGCACCTGGAGCGTCAGCCGAGTCATCCTCCCCAATGGCACAGAAACCCAGGATACCTCCATGTTAACGGGCGACGGTGTCTCTAAACTGAATAACAAGCACTGGGGCTCTTTCCAAATCAATTCCACACAGGAAGCGATTGTAGAATTCCGCTTTGATGGTGCAGGCCATGCCTCCTGGGAAAATGGCGAAACAATCACCCGCCCCAACGAACTTCGCTCCGGCACCATCACCATTGTATTCTATCGCAGTGATGATTCTTCCATTCTGGACTTTGACCTGCATCTGGAATACCCGGACAGCGACCAATCCTACAAACACATGGATGTTACCTTTGGCTCTGTGCCAGATGGAGTTTCTTTTGCCAAGGCAGTTTATAGCATTCAGGTCATTGCCCAAGGCGATGCCCAGCAGGTCATCAAGGACAAATTGGGCGAAGCTCCCACCGTTACCCTTTCCACCTATAAAGGCGCCTATCAATTTGATTTAACCAACGTGGACCAATGGTTTTGTAAACAACGAGACTATATGCCTTACGCCATCAAAAAGCCCAGCGAGCAACGACTGGTCTTTAATCCAGAGAAAAACCTGTTTGAAGCTGTATTCCCCCTGTATTTCATAAATGAAACTCCCGGTGGCAAGGCAAATGCCCAAGACTTCAACATCTGCGGCTGGATTTGGCAGGACACCGATTCGGGACGTAATATCTGGTTGCATCCCAGCATGACGGACATCGCTCGTTATGCCACCATCCGGGTGGGCAGTGCTTCGCCTTTTGTTTATACCGGAACCGTCCCCAACGGCAACCCCATCCAGCAGGGCCAGCAGGTTCTTCTTTACTATGGTGAACCCATTGTATTCAGCGCCTATAACGCCTCCAACACCCGGTATGTGCGGGGCGACTGGACTTTGCGAATCCTCCAAAGCTGGGATTACAATAAAACCATTACCGCAACGGGAGAAGGCCATCTGGATGTAACAAACCGCTATCTCCCGACAGGTATCCACAATGTTATTTACAAACCCAACGACTGGGAACAGCCGGAGTACACCTCTTACAACTGGGAAAATGGCCTAAGCTTTACCGCCCGTGTGGTTTACCGTCCCATCCTGTTTGCTGGTGAGCAAAGCCAGGTGCAGACGGTGAACAACCAGCTTGTAAGCAGTGCTTCCCCCAACTATGCCAACGGCTATGTGTTTGTGGACATCACCAAACCCCAAAAGATACAGGGCTATGCCCACCCCATGGCGAACGTATGGGACAATCCGGTGATTCAGGGCACCTGGACACTGGACAGTGCCACCGCAGTGGACGGCACAAACACCACTTCCTTCCTGGGACAGGACACCCTGTCGGTTCTGCAAAGCAGTGGTCCAGCCGCCACTCTGCCCCTTTCCGCAACTGGCGAAGGAGTTGTAACCGTCACCTACACCTCTGCCGCCATAAAGGCAGATGGTGGTGCACTGGATTGGAATCAGACTAACACCTTGAAGGACGGCGCCGCCAAGCTGACCATCATCTTCTACGATGGCTCCAACGGCCACGAAAATTCCCAGATGGTTCAGATGAACACCCTGGTCAAAGCGGATGCACAGAGCGACTTCACGGACAGCCTAACCCTGAAAAGCTCCTCTGCTGTTAAGGGTGAATATGCGGCTCGGGCACGGATTCAGCTGACCATTCCATCCCGTAACATAACCATCCGGCAAACTATCTCGGATGCACTGCGCTGGGCTGGTCAGACCATAAGCCCCACTACCGGTTTTACCAGCAGTCTGCATCTATCCAACGAGCTGCTGACCGCCACCCCCTTAAACGGACACGGCTTAACCCAGGATTTGGACGGCACCTGGTATGCGGATTACGACCTGCGCTGGAACAATCTGGCGGGTGATTTAACCGCCGTTCTCACCGCTGGCTACTGCTACCAGGCAGACAGCTACAAGGACGGGGACAGCAACTACTTCCACCTGTTTGGTTATCCGCCGGTGGGCAGTTCCGCCACCATCAAGGTGACCGTGCCCCCAGCCCCTTTTGTACACCAGTAAGCCGGCCAACAGTGCTTCTCGTATGGCAAACGGTTCCACCCTTACCATGTCCAAAGGACAAAGCGTAATTGTATACGCCTTTGGCGACCCTGCACTCTATACCTTGCAGGGCAACTGGACCATTGAACCCTTGTCCGGTGGGGCTGTTACCAAATCCTTTGGTGACTCTGTAAACCTATCCACACTGGAACGAGGGGAATACACGGTACGCTACAAGAGCACAACCGCACCCTACTCCGGAGCAGAGGAATGCTTCTTCACCGTAAAAGTAGAGACCAAGCCTTATGTGGTTGCCTTTACCGAGACTGTAACTCCCGACCCTAATGACCGCAAAGCTTATGTAAACAACGACACAGTCACAGCCGGCTTCCATGAAAAGCTAAACCTCCACGCATTCTTAAACAACAATGGTGGGTGGGGCACTGCCTCCGGCACATGGAGTGTCATCTCTGACCCCTACGGTATAATAGAAACCACTACCATCAATGGCAGTGTTGCCACCTTCACCTTCCATAATTCCACGGTTTCCCACGATTTCACCGTGCGGTTTACCCCCTCGGATGCTTCGCTGGAACCCTTGAATCTGGTGGTTCATGTTATCCCAAGCCGTCTGGCAGGCCAAACCAAAGGCCCCACCAATGGTTCCTACTTTACCATTCAAAACGGTAAAGGCACAGTTATCTCCGGCTTGACCGACGAAGTGCTAAAAGGCAAGCATCTGCGCTGGACGGTGAACAATCATATTATCTATGACGGCTCCAAGGATGGCACCGGTATCACCTATACCATCCCCAGCTCCAATGGCAAAACACTGATGCAGTTCAAGGTAAGCGACCATGGCAAGACGGTGAACATCACCGGCTCCAACGGTACCGGTTCCAGCCGTGCGGTAAAACTAACGCTGGAATATGCAGAACCTGGCACTGGCTCCTGGGTTTTCTACGACTTCATTAACATCACAACAAAGTAAAAGAGGTTTTTCCATGGCAAAAACAATGATTCGACTGGGCGAAGTTCTGGTGGAGTACGGCTACATCACCGAAGCCCAGGTGGAACAGGCACTTGCCTACCAAAAACAGCACAAGGACAAACGCTTGGGTGAGGCCCTCATCGAGATGGGCCTCATTACCGAAGCCCAGATGCTCAGCGCCCTGGCACAGAAACTGAACATGCAGTTCATCCCGCTGGACACCTATCCCATCCAGCCGGACAGCGTGGCAAAAATCCCCAAAGCACTGGCACAGCGTTACAATCTTATTGCAATCGGTCAACGTGGCAACCACCTGGTGGTTGCCATGAACGACCCGCTGAACTTCTATGCGCTGGAAGACATTAAGCTGGTCAGCGGCATGATGGTACAGATTGTGCTGGCTTCCAAAGCCGCCATCCAGCACGCCATCGAGTTCCAGTATGCTGAGGTGGAAGCCCGCAGTGCCGCCGCCGCAAGCAATACGGATGCGGACACCTTCCAATCCATGGCGGACCAGATTGATTTGAACGAGGACGACCAGACCCCCGTTGTAAAACTGCTGAACAGCCTGCTGGTGCGTGGATACACCACTGGTGTATCCGACATCCACATCGAGCCATACGAAACCGAGCTTCTGGTTCGGATGCGTATCGACGGACAGCTCATTGACTACGTTACCCTCCAGCCCCAGCTGCATGCCCCCCTCATTGCCCGTACCAAAATCCTCTGCGGTATGGACATTGCAGAAAAACGACTGCCCCAGGATGGCCACTTCAAAAACACCATCGAGGGCTTCGAGATGAACGTGCGTGCCAACGTGATTCCCACCATTTACGGGGAAAAGGCGGTACTTCGTTTCCTGAACACCACCGCCACCATCGAAAATGCAAACACCTTCGGCATGGACCAGGAAAACTATGAGAAATGCCTGCAAATTCTGCAAAACCCCCACGGCGTTGTCTACATCACCGGCCCCACTGGTAGCGGTAAAACCACCACCCTGTACCTGATGCTGGAGCGGCTCACCAAACAGCCCATTAACGTCGCCACCATCGAGGACCCGGTGGAAAAGAACCTGCCCCGCATCAACCAGATGCAGGTAAACACCCAGGCTGGCCTCACCTTTGAAATCGGCCTGCGCGCCCTGCTCCGTCAGGACCCGGACGTTATCATGGTGGGCGAGACCCGTGACGCCCAGACTGCCCAAATCAGCGTACGAAGCGCTATCACAGGCCACCTGGTGCTCAGCACCCTTCACACCAACGACGCAGTCAGCGCCATTGTCCGTATGGAGGACATGGGTGTGGAGCCTTTCATGGTTGCCAACAGCCTTGTGGGTGTGGTGGCACAGCGTCTTGCCAAAAAGCTTTGCACCAGCTGCCGCTATGCCGATACCCCCACCCCGGAAGAACAGGCCATGCTTGGCCCGGATGTGACCCAGGTCTACCGGGCAAAAGGTTGCCATCTGTGCAACTCCACCGGCTATAAAGGACGTGTGGCGGTACACGAGGTTATCACCATCGACAAGAATATGCGCCGGATGATTACCGCCGAGCAGGACATCGAGGATATCTACCAGTATGTGCGGGAAAACCAGCATGCCACCACCCTGCGTGGCGGTCTGCTCCGTCTGGTGCGCAATGGCGTCACCGACCCCGCCGAGGTGGTTCGCCTGACCTACGGTGCGGAATAATCCCACTCTATAAAGGAGAATACCATGACCCTAGCAGAACTGATTATGCAGGCACGGGCACAGGACACCAGCGACCTGCACATCACCCATGACCAGCCCCCCTCCTTCCGCAAACTGGGACAGCTCTTTCCCGGTGCTCCTCTGCCGGAAGGGGAAGCAGAAAAAATGATTTGGGATGCTCTGCCCCTTGCCATGCGCACCTTGGTGGAACAGGGCGAGGACGCCGACTTCTGCCTGCGCACCCCGGACGGTCAGCGTCAGCGTGTAAACGTATTCCGCCAGCAGGGGCACCTGTGTGCCTCCATCCGTCTTTTGCGAGCGGGCATTCCCACCATCGACCAGTTGGGTCTGCCAGGTGCGGTGCGTGCGCTGGCCTCCAAGCCCCGTGGACTTGTCCTTGTAACCGGCCCTACCGGTAGCGGTAAATCCACCACCTTGGCCGCCATGATTCAGCACATCAACACTACCCGCCGGGCGCACATCGTCACCATTGAAGACCCGGTGGAATACCTGTACGAGCCGGGAACCTGCCTGATTCACCAGCGAGAGGTGGGTGTGGATACCAAATCCTTTGCCTCCGCCCTGCGTAGCTCCCTGCGTGAAGACCCAGACGTAATCCTGGTGGGCGAGATGCGTGACTATGAAACCATTTCCGCCGCCCTCACTGCGGCAGAAACCGGACACCTGGTGTTCAGCACCCTGCACACCATTGGCGCCGCCAACACCGTGGACCGTATCGTCAATGCCTGCCCCGGCGAGATTCAGCAGGAGGTTCGCACCCAGCTTGCAGGTGTCCTCCAGGGCTGTATCACCCAGGAACTCATTCCCTTGGCCGACGGAAGCGGTCGTGTAGCCGTGCAGGAAATCCTCATGGGAACGGATGCCGCCCTGAACCTGATTCGAGAGGGCAAAGCCCACCAGCTCCCCAGCGTAATGCAAACCGGTGCAAAGGAAGGAATGCAAACCCTGAATATGCACCTGGGCAAACTGGTACGGGAAGGCCGCATTGACTATGCCGCCGCCCTCCAGCGTTCCAGTGACCCTGACGAACTTGCCAGCTATGTAATGTAACCTGATAAAAAAACGCTGTTTTGATTCTCCCTTGAGTCAAAACAGCGTTTTTGTTTTTATTCTGTCGCCACCGATTGCAACTGCCCATCTTTCAGATACTGGCGAATCTGCTTAAAGGCTCTATCCTCCCCCTGCTCTTTCAGCAAGGCGAGCATCCACTCCAGCAACGCTTCCGTCTCCGGATGGATGATATAATGCCCCCTACCACGGCTAAAATACTCCCAAGGAGATGCATCGGTGTAATCCTGCTTTTTATACACCCGGCTGGCGGCAATTCGGTCGCAAAACATCTCTGCCACAAACTGGCTGGGCATCCGGTTGCCAATCAGGTTTCCCGTCCCCGCCGGGTCGTAATCCACCCAGTATTCCAGGTGATGCCGGTTGCGCCCCTTGTGATGGAGCCAAGCGGTACTGCACCCCTCTGCCTGCCGCTGGGCATCGTTGGGACTGCGATTTCCCTGAAAATACCGCACCCCGGCCCAAAATTCCGTGGGGGAATACTTGGACAGGTCATGGCACAGCCCCCGCCAGGGCAACCCAAGTTTGCAGCAATAGCCAAATACCAGCCATTTGTGATAGGTTATGGTGGAAAAATGCCCCCACAGCCTAGCCCAAAAGCCCTTTCTTTGCTCCATGATCCGTTCCCCCTTATACGCTTCTTGAAACCGTATTATAGCATGAACGGAAGACTTTTGCCAGTATTTTCACAAAACCCTGTTATTTTTTCCTCGTTTTCTTTAAGAAGTCTTGGCTTTCACCTGCTCCAAAGCGTCCAAAAGCTTGCGAGGCAGGGGCACGCCCAGTCGTCCCGCATTTTCAAGCAGACTAATGCACTCATTGGCCACATAGAATCCCAGAACCAACGCTCTCAGCATCCCGTTTGCGCCCGTCGCATTGTCCAGGATTGTTCCCACTGCTGTTACGCAAAGAATCAGTAACTTTTTGGACAAACCTACAAAGCCCTTCTTACTGGACAGCGTGCCCTCGATGTATGCCGCAATCACCCCGGACAGATAGTCCATACCCATGCAAGCCAAAAGCGCAAAGAACAGCGCATCCATCGGCCCAAAGAGGTAAGCCATCAGCGCGGCGGACACTGCACTCACCACATTTACCGCATTCTGCATCCATTCACCCTCCTTTATTTCACAGCTACCGCAATGTTGCCCAGCTGTGCCGCCTTTTCGCTCACCAGCTTATACAGGGTGGCAAAGTCACCGCTGCTCACAGGGCCGATTACAATCTGGCTGGGTGCCACCTCACCACCCTGGACAGGCTGGTTCTCTGCCGGACGGTGCTGCTGGGCACCACTGCCATCGCCAGCAGGCATGCCGGCGGACTTTCCAAAACCATTCAGACCCGCCGCCTTCATGATTGCCGGGTACTCCTTATAGCACTCGTTCAGGTCCACGTTGCCTCGCACACCGTCCACTTTGCCGGTGCTGGTGTACTGCCAGATGCCATAGGGCATAGGGCAGGTGCATTTGGGGCCGTACTGGGCCGCCCACACGTCAAAGCGGGACAGGTTTTTATAGTCCAGATAGTTTTTGATGAAATCAGTACTTGCATACATCATACCGTAATATCCCGCACGCTCGATGGTTTCCAAAAATACCCGCACCGCCTGGGTGCGCTGGGCATTGGTCAAGGCCAGGATGCAAGGCTCATACTCCATGTCATAGGC
>JAHLFP010000012.1 GCA_018883715.1 Candidatus Allofournierella pullistercoris
AGACGACGAGTAATTACTGCAAAGGAGTGAAACGGGATGCCCGGTACCAGAAAACTCGGCCGGACCAGCGATCACCGCAACGCAATGCTGCGCGCTATGGTCACCTACCTGTTTGAAAACGGCAAAATCGAAACCACCGTTACCCGTGCCAAGGAAGTTCGTTCCATGGCTGAAAAGATGGTAACCCTCGGTAAGAAGGAAGATTTGCACGCTAAGCGTCAGATTTTCTCCTACATCACCAAGGAGACCGTTGCCAAGAAAGTAATCGACGAGTACAGCGCTAAATACGCTGACCGTAACGGCGGTTACACCCGCATCATCAAGATCGGCGCTCGCCGCGGCGACGCTGCTGAGATGGCAATCATCGAGCTGGTTTAATTTTAATTAAATCATTCGATAAAAAAGCCCCATCCTGTGTATACAGGGTGGGGCTTTTTGTTTGTACAGATGCAGGCTTTTTGTTTGTACAGATGCAGGTATCTTTCATATTTCTTAATAAATGAGAGCAAGAAAATTTCAGGTATACGTTGCCAGCATATAGGTCAATGAAAATCCATCCATAGTCCTTCACAGGTAATCATGTGAAAAAATGACAGGAAATCATCCTAAAAAAGGCAAAAACTATTACACCTGAACCAAGGCAAAAACGTGAAAAAATAAGCAGGTAAGAAAACAGAGAAAAGCCTTGACGCACACCTTACTTACCACTATAATTAGTATGTTGTTTTTGAGATAAAACGACATATAGTGGCAAACAAACTTGTTGGCCGAGCAAAAATCAAAAAGGGGCAATTGAATGGTATGAAACCTTTAATCTTGCAATCCGACTTTGGTCGTGCAGACGGTGCGGTAAGCGCAATGTATGGTGTGGCAGTGGGTGTATCTGATACCCTGCGCATCTTTGACCTGACCCATGACATCCCCCAGTATGACATCTGGGAAGCCAGCTACCGGTTGATTCAAACCGTTCAGTATTGGCCGGAAGGCAGTGTTTTTGTCAGCGTAGTAGACCCCGGCGTGGGAACCGACCGCCGGAGCATTGTGGCAAAAACTGCAACAGGTCAGTACATTGTAACCCCCGATAACGGAACCTTGACCCATGTGAAGCGGATGCGTGGCATTGTGGAGGCTCGGATTATTGATGAGACTCGCAACCGTCTGCCCAACTCTGGTGAAAGCTACACCTTCCATGGACGGGATATCTATGCCTTTACTGGTGCTCGTCTTGCCAGCGGTGTAATCAGCTGGGAAGAGGTTGGCCCTGCTGTGGAGCCTGACACCATTGTGGAGTTGCCCATTGTGGAAGCTACCTATGGTCAGGACGTTGTTTCCGGCACCGTCGACGTGCTGGACGTTCGTTTTGGCAGCCTGTGGAGTAACATTCCTCGCACTCTGTTCCAGCAGTTGAAGGTAAGCCATGGCGAGCGGGTGGAAATCACCATCAGCAACGATACCCGCATGCTGTACAAAAACATCATGGTGTACGCTAAGAGCTTTGCAGATGTGGCATTGGGTGAGCCTCTGCTGTATGTGAACAGTCTGGACAACATGGCGGTGGCCATCAACCAGGGTAGCTTTGCCCGTGCTTACAACATTGGCACCGGCAACAACTGGCACATTGAGCTGCGCCGCGCACCTCGTGTGATTTACGAATAAATTTCATTGACGTTGAATCCAATCCCAGCGGCTGGTAAGTCGCAATGTATAAATTAAGAAAAGAGGATGGAATAGTATGAAAAAGATGTCTGTAAAAACTGTGGTAGCCATTGGTATTGGTGCCGCTCTGTTCTTTGTACTGGGACGCTTTGTGGCAATTCCCGTGCCCTTTGTACCCAACACCACCTTCAACCTGCAGTACGGTGTACTGGGTCTGTTTGCAGCCATGTTTGGTCCTCTGGCTGGAATGCTGATTGGTTTTGTAGGTCATACTCTGATTGACCTGAGCTGGGGTAGCCCCTGGTGGAGCTGGATTATTGCCAGCGCTTCCTTTGGTCTGCTGACTGGATTCTTTACCCGCAAGCTGGATTTGGAAAGTGGTGAGTTCGGCAAAAAGGAAATCATTACCTTCAATGTGGGTCAGGTTGTGGCACATCTGATTGCCTGGATTGTGCTGGCACCTACTCTGGACGTTCTGATTTATGCAGAGAATGCAACGAAGGTTTTCACCCAGGGTGCAGTTGCCGGTGTGGTAAACGCTGTAACAACTGGCATTGTAGGTACTGTGCTGATGCTGGCCTATTCCAAAACTCGGACCAAGCGGGGCAGCTTGGATAAAGATTGATTCAATCTTTCGCTGAAAAATTGTGGAAACGGGGCGGTGCAAGGGCTGAAAGCCTTTGTATGCCGCCCCGCTTATTTTGTGTTTATTGACTTATAAAATAGAACAATGGGAGGAGTGCTGGAATGCCACAGCCCATAATCGAATTTAAGAATTTTGGTTTTCAATACGATGCACAGGCGAAACCCACCTTGTATGATATTAACCTGTCCATCTATCCCGGGGAGAAGGTGCTGATTGTCGGCCCTTCCGGAAGCGGTAAGAGTACCTTGGCAAGCTGTATCAATGGTCTTGTTCCCTTCAGCTATCCAGGTAAATCCACGGGTAGCCTCACCGTTGCGGGGTTGGATGCACCCCACAGCAGTCTGTTTGAGCTGTCTCGTCATGTAGGAACTGTATTGCAGGACCCGGACGGACAGTTTATCGGCCTGACCGTGGGCGAGGATATTGCCTTTGCGCTGGAAAATGACCAGGTGCCCGGGCCGGAAATGCACCGCATTGTGGAGCAGGTTGCAGATTTGGTGGATTTGAAGAATTATCTGCACCATGCACCCCATGCCCTGTCTGGTGGACAGAAACAACGGGTGAGCCTGGCAGGTGTTATGGTGGATGACGTGGAGATTCTGCTGTTTGACGAACCGCTGGCAAACCTTGACCCTGCCACCGGCAAGCAAACCATCGAGTTGATTGAAGCTATCCAGAAGCGAAGCAACGCAACCGTGGTCATCATCGAGCATCGACTGGAGGATGTACTCTGGCGCAAGGTGGACCGGATTGTGTTGGTGGCGGATGGAAGAATCGTGGCAGATGCCCGCCCGGATGACCTGCTGGCAGGCAAGCTATTGCGGGAACATGGCATCCGAGAGCCGCTGTATCTCACCGCTTTGAAATATGCAGGGGTTGACATTACTCCGCAGATGCACCCGGCCTATCTGGATACGATCCAGCTTACCGAACAGGACAAGCAGAAGGTGAAGGGTTGGTACCATGCGGTACAGCAGGCAGAACAGCCGATGGAAAAACCGGTGCTTCTTCAGGTAGAGAACCTGACCTTTGGCTATGAAGAGGGACAGACCAACCTGGAAGATGCGTCCTTCTCGGTGCGCCAGGGAGAGATGGTTAGCATTGTGGGACGAAATGGTGCAGGTAAAAGCACTCTATCCAAGCTGATTTGTGGGTTTGAAACCCCTCGCAGTGGCCGGATTTTTATCAATGGCCGTGATGTGAGCGGCGACACCATCAAGGAGCGAGCCGCCCATGTGGGTTATGTGATGCAGAACCCCAACCAGATGATTTCCAAACCCATGATTTGGGATGAGGTGGAGCTGGGCCTGTTGCAGACCGATTTGACCCCAGAAGAGCGCAAGGAGCGTGTGGAACAGACTCTGAAAATTTGCGGTTTGTATCCTTTCCGCAAGTGGCCGGTTTCTGCTCTTTCTTTCGGTCAGAAAAAGCGAGTGACCATTGCCAGTGTGCTGGTGATGAACCCCCAGATTATTATTCTGGACGAGCCCACCGCAGGACAGGACTTCCACCATTATACTGATATTATGGAATTTCTGCGGGGTTTGAACAAGGCAGGGGTAACGGTTCTGATGGTAACGCACGACATGCACCTGATGCAGGAGTACACCCATCGTGCGCTGGTGTTCAGCAACAAACGATTGCTCCATGATGGCACTGCCGTGGAAGCTCTGACCCAGCCGGAGCTGGTGCAGGCGGCCAGCTTGAAGGAAACCAGTTTGTTTGAACTGGCACAAAAATGTGGCATCCAGCCGGCGGAAACCTTTGTCCAGCGGTTTATTGACTTTGACAGACAGGTGAGAGAAAATGAGTAAGAACGCAGCGTTGAGTTATCTGCCCCGTGCATCGGTGGTACACCGTCTTACCGGCACGACAAAATTGGCTTTCTTTCTGCTGTGGAGCACCGCAGCTATGCTCACCTACGACACCCGCCTACTGGCGGCTATGACGGTGGGGGGATTGGTTCTTTTCTCTGTGAGTAAAATCCGCCTCAGCGAGGTGAAGGGCGCTCTGCTCTTTATGATGTTGCTGGTGGTTTTGAACCTGACTGCCATCTATCTGTTTGCCCCGGACCAGGGGACGGAAATTTATGGCACAAAAACGGTGTGGGTGCATCTGTTCTGGCGGTATGATATCACGGCGGAAACCATGTTTTACCTCCTCAACTTCTTTATGAAGTACAGTGCGGTGATTCCGGTTGCTCTGCTGTTTATCCTTGCCACCAACCCCAGCGAATTTGCCGCAAGCCTTGCGGGTATTGGCGTGAGTTACAAGGTGGGATATGCAGTGGCCCTTGCTTTGCGGTATATTCCGGATGTACAGCGTGATTTCCACAATATCAGTCAGGCCCAGCAGGCACGAGGCATCAACCTGAGCGGTAAAGATAAGGTGCTGACTCGGCTTAAAAACTCGGCGGCAATTCTGTTGCCTCTGGTGCTGGCCAGCCTGTCCCGGATTGAAACCGTGTCCAATGCCATGGAATTGCGTGGATTTGGCAAGCATAAAAAACGCAGTTGGTACATGCAACGCCCTTTCCAGAACATTGACTGGATTGCCATGGGTTTGGGCTTGGTGGTTCTGCTGATAAGCCTTGGTCTGTTGGTGGTACACCAAAGCCGTTTCTTTAACCCATTTGTATAATTTCAATGTGATTATACAGAATATCCAATAACAAAGGCCTGTTTTTGCCTCATACATTGTGGGCGGGAGCAGGTCTTTTTCCTTTGTAGAAGGACAGAAAATCATAAGAATTAAACGAATTGTATAATAATATGCTATATAATTAACTGTATAAGTTAAAATCAGCACAGCACAGCAAGAGAAAGAATAATTTTCCTCCTAAAAGGCAATTTAAAAAAAGCACGGATGCAAATAAATCCAAGCAAAAGCAAGGGTCCGTTGAGCAAAACTAATAATTTTTAAGGCAGAAGACGGGGCAACATTGACAAGGTGCAGAAAATGAAAAAAACAGAGGTTTCAGGTAGAATTAAGGGATAAAAGTGTGATAAAATGGACAGGACTAAACGCCTTGAATTGTAAGGCGAGGGATAATCTACACAGAAGATGAAGGAGCGTTACAACCATGTATTCGTCCAATGATGCAGAAATTATGATGGGTCAAAACAGTTTGGAACATCTGGGCCTGATTGCAACCCCCGGCGCCCAGGAGCTGACTGCCCTGATTGACCGCCATTTGGTAGAGTGGGCAAAACAGAAAGGCGTAGAGCAGGAAACCTTTATTATTCCCAGCGAGTGCCCCCGTTTTTCCTCTGGCGATGGCAAAGGTGTAATCCGGGAGAGTGTCCGTGGTGATGATTTGTACTTTGTGGTGGATGTGGGTAACTACAACTGCAAGTACAAGATGTTTGGCCATGAAAACTGCATGAGCCCGGACGACCACTATCAGGATTTGAAGCGTCTGATTCAGGCTGCTTCCGGTAAGGCTCGTCGCATTACTGTGATTATGCCTCTGTTGTACGGTAGCCGTCAGCATCGCCGCGCTTACCGTGAAAGCCTGGACTGTGCATATGCTTTGCAGGAGTTGCAGAGCATGGGCGTGCAGAACATCATCACCTTTGATGCCCACGACCCCCGTGTGTCCAACGCTGTTCCCCTGATGGGCATGGACAATGTAATGCCCACCTACCAGGTTTTGAAGGCCATGTTCCGTGACCTGGAAGGCTTCAAGCCCGACCGGGACAACTTCATGGTTATCAGCCCGGACGAGGGCGCCATCAACCGGAATATGTACTATTCCAGCGTGCTGGGCGTAAACCTGGGTATGTTCTACAAGCGTCGTGACTACTCCCGTATTGTGAATGGCCGTAACCCCATTGTGGCCCACGAGTACCTGGGTGAGAGCGTGGAAGGCAAGGACGTATTTATTGCTGACGACATTATCTCCTCCGGCGAAAGCATGCTGGATCTGGGCTATGAGCTGAAGAAGCGTGGCGCAAAGCGGATTTTCTGCTATGCCACCTACACCATCTTCACCAACGGTCTGGCTGAGTTTGACAAGGCTTACGAGGAAGGCATCATCAGCGGTGTATTTGGCACCAACCTGACCTACCGCACCCCCGACCTGCTGAGCCGTGAGTGGTTCCACGAGGTTGACGTGTCCAAGTACATTGCTTACTTTGTGGATGCAATCAACCATGACATGAGCGTGGGCGAGATTATTGACCCCCACAGCAAGATTGACGCACTGCTGAAAAAGTACGGCGTAAAATAAGAATTCTTTTGTTGCAGAGTAGCAGATAAAAGAAGGTAAAAAGCATAGGGTACCGACCCGTCACACAGTGATAGGTCGGTACTCCTTTGTTTGTTAAGAGGAGAAAATCATGGAAATTAGTTTGTTGTTGGTTGCCCAGATTGTGCAACTGTTTTTAATGATTTTGGTGGGCTGGGTGTTAGGCCGTACTAAAATCGTGGACCAAAAGGAAAGCAAGGCTTTGTCCCAGGTGGTTCTGTATGCGGTAATGCCCTGTGTGACACTGAATGCTTTTCAAAAGGATGTGGATGAGCAGGCGGTAAAAGGATTGCTGTTTGCGGGAGCAGCCGCAGTTTTGGCACACCTGATTATGGGGTTGATTACCCTGGTGGGCAGAAAGGTCTTTAAGCTGAATGGAATGGAGCAGTGCTCGGTATTCTATTCCAACGCAGGCAACTTGATTATTCCCATTGTGGGCTATGTGCTGGGTGAGGAATGGATTCTGTATGCCTTTGCTTTCATTGTGGTACAGCAGTTCCTGCTTTGGACCCACGGTAAATCCGTCATGAGCCAAATCAAAGGTTTTGACTGGAAGGACCTGGTGAAAAACGTCAACCTGATTGCCACCACCGTAAGTCTGCTGTTGTTCCTGTTGAAAATCCGACTGCCGGAACTGGTTCTTGGCACCATCACTTCTATGGGTGCGCTGTTTGCTCCCATGAGCATGATTGTGACCGGTATCCTGCTTTCCACTATGAACCTGAAACAGGTGTTTGCGGTAAAACGGGTTTATCTGGTGGCGGCACTGCGGCTTCTGGTCTGCCCGGTTTTGACCATCCTTGCTATGAAGCTGTTGCAGATGAACCAGTGGATGGAACAGGCCCCCATGCTGTTGCTTGTGGTGTTGTTTGCAACCATGACTCCCTCGGCTTCCACGGTGGTGCAGATGGCACAGGTTTACGACAACGAGCCAGACAAGGCAAGCAAAATCAATGTAATGACCACATTGCTTTGCATCATCACGATGCCGTTGATGGTATTTTTCTACCAAAGCATTATGCAATAAATAAAGAAGAATCCCCCGCAGAATTACAGCATTCTGCGGGGGATTCTTTTATGATTTTACAAAAAGTGACTAGAGTCATTTTTGAATAAACTCGCTTAATATCAGCGTTTAAGCGGGTTTATAAAATTTTGCGGGAAATTGGCACATGCGGATTTTGTCATAAAAACCTGGCAAAACACAGGACGAAAGAAAAAGTGACTCAGGTCATATTTACTATGGAAGAGCATTATTCCTTGCTGGTGGCCCAGGTTAAATCCAGCACCGGGCCAAAGGGATTGAACACAATTCCCTCCGCCCAGGAGGAAACCAAAAGTGCCTGCTCCTGATACCACAAGGGGTACAGGGTGTAGGAGTCAAGGGCGGTTTGTTCCAGTTGCTTCAGCTGGCTTGCACTTGGAGTGGTTGTAAGGCTTTGTCCAAGGGAGGAGCATCCGGGAAGTTGTTTCAAAAAGGCAAGGCCATCATCCGAGCTGGGCTCAAAGGGAACAAGGGCAATCTGGTAATCCCCGCTGGCAAGCTGAGCCGCCAATTCCTCCATGGGCACTTCCTTGATGGAGAAGTAAGCAGAGAACGCACCTAAATCCTTCTGCCACTGCTGGTTCAGGATGCTGGCAAGCTGAGCCGCATCTGTCTTTTCCGGCACCAATATCTGAATGCGCTCAAAACGGCTCAATCCCACCGAGGCGAGACCGCTTTGGGCAAGCTGGCGTACATCGCCGGAAAGGCTGGGCAGTACCGAGCCAGCCTGTTCCCGGTAGGATTGCCCATCCACCGTAATGGTGGGAGGAATCAAGCCCTCCGCCTGGCTTAAGGTGCTGGGCAGAGATAGGGTGGCGGTGGTGGCACTCAGCAAAAGAGCTTTGCGCACTTCCTGGCTGGAAAGGGCTGTGTTTTCCGGCTGAAAAACCAGCGTCCAGGTTTGGTTGATGAAGGGCATATTGTAATAGGATTGGGATTCTATGGGCTGTCCAATGGCGGCGTTTGCAAATTCCCCATCCAGCAACTGGGTGGCGGACATTTCACTGCTTTTTTCCACGTTGGAATTGCTGGTGGCCGAGGTGGTGGGGTCAAGGTCCTCGTGAATCACAAGGCGCAGGCTGGTAATTCGATTGCCGGAAGCGTTCCGCCGCAGGAACAGGCCGTTCTGGTTCCAGTTAAACAGATAAAACCATCCGTTGGCAAGGGTGTACCGGGCGCTTAATCCATAGGAGCCACCGCTGGCCAGAAAAAATTCCTCGTTGCAGGGCATTGCGCCGGGACTGCTGAGTTTCTTTAAAAATTCCGGGTCAGGTTCTGCTAGTTCAATCACCAGAGTGGAATCATCCTTTGCATAGATGCCAAGCTGAGAAGCGTTCCCGGTGCCGGCATGGTATTCCTTTGCTCCCTTGATGGAAAGGAAAAGGGAAGCATAGGGGCTTTCAGTCTCCGGCATAAGACTGCGCTGGATGCCAAAGACAAAGTCATGAGCGGTAAGGGGGTATTCCTTCTCGTGTTTTTTCAGTTTCGTGTATTGAACTTCTGGATTTAGTACAAAGGTATATACAAGGCCGTCGTCGCTGACGGTATAGCTTTCTGCCGCATCTAGCACTGGGTCACCTTCCTGATTGACACGGGTAAGCCCACGGTATAAATTGGTGACAGCAATCCGTTCTTCACTGCTGACAGCAAGCTGGGGGTCAAGGTTTACGGGAACGGCATCCACCCGCCAGGTAAAGCTGGTGGTAGAGGAGGAGCAACCTGTTAGTACAAGGCTTACCAGCAGTGCAACCAGAAGCAAGCCGGAGAGAATTCGTGATTTCATGATGAAAATCCTTTCGGGAGTAAAATCATATCAATAAGGGCGGCTCTTCACTTGTCATATAAATGAGAACACAGCCTTTTTTATCCTAACAAAAAAACGACAAAAACTCAAACAATCCTACACCAATCCACCGAATTTTTTGAAAAATTTCACCATTTGGGCAAAAATTTCCGAGGGATGGGCCGCCTTTGGTTGCACCAGCGGGAAAAACTGACTATAATAGCAAAGGAATTTACTATGAAAAGGGGCGTTGAGCAGCGATGCGGCAAGACCGAGAAAAATTGGAAAGCTTCCTGAAAGGGAAGAAGGTGGCATTCATTGGCGCAGGGGTGAGCCATAAAACCCTGATTGGACAATTTTGTGAGATGGGCGCCATTGTAACGCTCTGCGACCAGAAACAGCTGGAGCAGTTTGGCGCATATGCAGATACCTTAAAAGAGCTGGGGGTCAATCTGTCCTTGGGACAGTCCTATCTGGACGGACTGCAGGGACAGGATATTATTATGCGCACGCCCGGTTTTGAATACTATACCCCTGCTTTGCAACAGGCCGCTGCCAACGGAAGCATGATTACCAGCGAGATGGAACTGTTCTTTGCCTACTGCCCGTGCCCTATTACAGCGGTGACCGGCTCGGACGGAAAAACCACTACCACCAGCTTGATTGCGGCGATGCTGGAAGCGGCTGGCAACACGGTGCATCTGGGGGGCAACATCGGCCGGGCCTTGTTGCCTATCCTGGAGGAAATCCAGCCCACCGACCAGGCCGTGGTGGAGCTGTCCAGCTTCCAGCTCATCAGCATGAAGGCAAGCCCTCAGGTGGCGGTTGTCACCAATGTGACTCCCAACCATCTGGACCACCACAAGGATATGCAGGAATATGTGGATGCAAAGCGGAACATCCTGCTGTGGCAGTCTGCGGCAGACCGGGCAATCCTGGGCTTTGAAAATGAAATCAGCCGGGAAATGCAAAAGGACTGCAAGGGAAGCCAGTGCTGGTTTACCCGCCTGCGGGAAACGGACAACGGCGCATTCCTGCGGGAGGATGGCATGCTTTGCATGGCAGAGAACGGTGTGGTAACCCCCATTGTTCACAGCAGTGAGATGAAACTGCGGGGCGTGCACAACATTGAAAACCTGCTCGCGGCCTGTGCGGCGGTTTGGGGCCGAGTTCCAGTGGAAACCATGGCACAGGTGGCAACCACATTCACCGGAGTGGAACACCGCATCGAGCCGGTGCGTCTGCTGAATGGGGTGCAGTGGTATAATGACTCCATCGCTTCCAGCCCCACCCGCACCATTGCAGGTCTGCGTAGTTTTGAGCAGAAAATCATCGTAATTGCAGGTGGATACGATAAAAAAATCCCCTATGAGCCGCTGGCACCGGAACTGCTGGCCCATGCAAAGGTGCTGATTCTGATGGGACAAACCGGGTCTAAAATTGAGCAAGTCGTACGAGCCTGTGAAGGGTTTGAGGAAAGCGGGCTAGAAATTCTGCACGCTGACAGCATGGAGCAGGCAGTACAGCTTGCCCATCAGGTGGCAAAACCGGGGGATGTGGTCAGCCTTTCTCCCGCTTCCGCCAGCTTTGACCTGTACCCCAACTTTGAGGAGCGAGGCCGCCACTTTAAGCGGCTGGTGCAGGCACTGTGATTGAAACGGTAACAACCCCCCAGCAAAAACGTCGCTTTCTTCGTGGACTGTCCCACCCGGCGGTTCACGGGATTCATGCGGAACTGGGGGCTTACTTCAAGGCATACCACAACCTGTCGCAAGGCCCGTGGATGTTTCTGACCAGCGGGGAGGGGCAAGCGCCCCTTTCCATTGGTTTACGGGGTACTACCGCATTGGTGTCCGGCACAGCCTGCCCGGAAGAACTTGCCAGCTGTCTCTCGTTTTTAGGAGTGAAACAACTGCGTACCACCGGCCTTGTACCTGCCGGATGGGTGGCGGCAGAGCCGGTTGTGCGGATGGTGTTGACACAGCCTGTTGTTCCGCCAAAGCCTTGGAGGGTGGAGCTGGAACAACAGCCATCCCTGTTCCAGGTGTCCCAGCTTTTGCAAAACAGCGATAGCTTTCGAGGGGAAAGTCCCCAGGCGGTGGAGGAATTTTATGCCCAAACCTGCCGGATGGTGAACCAAGGTCTGGCACAGGTGTGGGCGGTACAGCACCAAGGCTATCTGGTGGCAACGGCGGGTGCGTATAGCATCTGGCCTTGCCGTGCCTATCTATCCGGAGTGGAAACACTGCCCTCCTGGCGGGGAATGGGGCTGGCAAGCTGGCTTGTGGGTTATCTAAGTCAGGATTTACAGAAAAAAGGCTTGGAAGTGGAACTTGTATGCCGCCCAAAACACGAGGGATTTTACCAACGTTTGGGATTTGAGCGCAGAGAGAAAACCGCCTTTTGGGTGCCTGATACTACTATATAAAATAAAGGAAGAAATCATACATGATCGAACAATTTTTTGACATTAGCCCGTATTATCTGGAGCTGGACCGCAAGGCCATGGAGCTGTGCGCCCCAGAGTTTGCAAAGGTGGACGCCATCCGGGACCAAAACCAGTGGAAGATGCTCCGTGCATTTACTGACAACCGGGTGGCAGCCAACCATCTGACCGGAAGTACCGGGTACGGCTATGACGATGCAGGGCGGGACAAGCTGGATCAGGTGTTTGCCCAGGTGGTGGGCGCAGAGGATGCCCTCTGTCGCAGTCACTTTTTGTCCGGAACCCATGCCTTGACCGTGGCACTGTTTGGACTTCTCCGTGCAGGGGATTGCTTGCTGGCGGCAACGGGTCGGCCCTATGACACTTTGGAAGGTGTGATTGGCATTGGGAACGCAGGAAAGGGCTTTGGCACCTTGGCGGAATACGGTGTGCGCTATGACGAAGCACCGCTGAAGGACGGCCAGCCGGATTATGAGTTGATTGCACAGAAAGCGCCCCATGCAAAGGTTTGCCACATCCAGAGAAGCCGGGGCTATTCCAGCCGTTCTGCCTTTGATTTGCAGACTATTGAAAAGGTAATCAAAACCGCAAAACAGGCAAACCCAGACATCTGGGTTCTGGTGGATAACTGCTATGGAGAATTTACCCAGACAGCCGAACCCACCAGTGTGGGCGCTGATTTGATTGTGGGAAGCCTGATTAAAAACCCCGGCGGTGGCATTGCTCCCACGGGGGGCTATGTGGCAGGCCGCAGTGAATTGGTGGAACTGTGCGCCCACCGTCTGACCGCCCCCGGCACAGGCAGAGAACTTGGCTGTACCTTGGATGCCCTGCGCCAGCTGTATCTGGGGCTGTATTATGCGCCGGGTGTAACGGCAGAGGCAATCAAAACCAGCATCTATGCCAGCTGCTTGCTGGAACTGCTGGGTAAAAACCCTTTGCCCCGGTATACCGAGCCGCGCAATGACATCATCACCAGCTTTGAGACAAACGACCCCAAAGCAATGGTGGGCTTCTGCCAGGGAATTCAGGCAGGAAGCCCGGTGGACAGCTATGTTTCTCCTGAACCTTATGCCATGCCGGGCTACACCAGCGAGGTGATTATGGCGGCAGGTGCTTTTACCAATGGCAGCAGCATTGAACTCAGTTGTGATGGCCCCATGCGAGAGCCTTACACTGTGTACCTGCAAGGCGGACTGAACTTTGCCGCCAGCCGTGCAGGTGTTTTGACCGCTGTGCAAAAAGCCTTTGGTCAGCCGGAATAAGATACCCAGGAAAAAATATTAGAAAAGGTACTACTAAGCAGTTTTCCAAATTGAAACAGGCAGGCGGAAAAGTTATAAAAAGTTTTTATTGACATGAAGGATAGATTTATGGTATAAATTCTATGTTCCATTGGAACATCTGTGCAGATGCACGTCTTGACCATCTTCTTACCAGAGGATTAAGGCTACACGGACGGCCGGGTCAAATGCCGAAAACCCGTCGAAGAGCCGGGGACCGTACCGCGGGTGCGGATTGGCAACTTTGTTGCCTTATTGATTGAGCAGAGGGCTCAAACTTTATAAGTTGGTTAGTGTTTAACCGTTGCGCTTATGCGCACATCAACTTGTTAACGAATCAATAAGAGTGATAAACTGGACTGCAATGTACGGAGTTTCCGTGACTGTGTGGAATATTTCTCTATCATTTGTGCGTTTTTCAAGGCCATGGTGTGCGATAAGTACATCATGGCTTTTTTGTTTATACCTTCTGCTCGGCGAAAATAAGGAGGAACGTGTAAAATGATGAAAAGAATGATGTATGGAATTTTGGCGGTGACAGTCTTGCTGTCCCTGGTCGCCTGTTCTGGGCCAAACAGTGGGGATTCTCAGCTTGCTGAGGGCACTTCCCAGTCGGTGTTGGCTGCTCAGGGTGAACCACACACCACAGCGGATTGGGTGGCCCGGTATCTGGAATATGCAAAGGAAAGCTACGCCTTTGAAATTGCAGAAACACTGGCTTATGACCCTGCCTATCTGTCCAATGAGCTGGGCTGGAGAACTGCTGGCTCGGACGCAGAGCATGTGGCTGCGGATTTTATTGCCAAAGAGATGGAAGCTATTGGTCTGAACACAGAAAAGGTTCCGGTCACCGTGGACAAATGGCAGTTCAACGATGCCTCTTTGACCATTGAAGGCACGGATATTGACATCATGCCTGCTTCCTATGCTACGAATGGGACGGATGCAGATGGCATTACCGCTGAGCTGGTGGATGTGGGAACGGGTACTGCTGCTGAGTATGAAGGGCTGGATGTTACGGGCAAGATTGTATTGGTTGGCGTAGACCAGTGGAATGAAGCCTGGATTGACCAATATATGAACGAAGCTGCTCTTCATGGCGCTGTGGCTATTGTCAGCTATGACGTGGGAGGTTACGCCGCTTATTCTGACGACGTAATCAATATGCAGGATGTTTGCGCCAAGGATGTAATTCCTTGTGTTAGCATCAGCAAAAATCACTACCTTGAGCTGGCAGAGGCGCTGAAGGCGGGACATACCACTGCAACCTTAATGGTGGACAATGTGGTGGAGCTGGATCAGGGAACCAGTTACAACGTGGTGGGAACTTTAAAGGGACGAAATTCCGACCAACAGATTATTGTTTCTGCCCACTATGATATGTATTTCAATGGTTTTCAGGATGATAGCTGTGCGGTTGGTCTGGTAATGGCGATGGCAGAGGCCATGGTAGATGCTGGCTATCAGCCGGAAAACGACATCCTGTTTATCGCTCATGGCTCGGAGGAATGGGGTGCATCCGGCACCCAATTTGACTGGACCATCGGTGCATGGGAGATGATCAATACCGTTCATCCTGAATGGGCAGGAAAAACCATCGCCATGTTGAATTTTGAACTGCCTGCATTTTATGATGGTCTGGCCCAGGCGAAAATTAGTTGTGTGCCGGAATTTGCCTCTTTGACCCAGAGCTTCGTGGAGGAATCTGGCTTGCTGGCAGAGCCGGTTAATGGAATTTATCCCGAGGGTATCAGTGGGGAATCGGTGGATACCAACACTATGGAGGACGGTGTGTCTTATCGAGCTTCCGGTGTTCCGTATTTTCTGAATATCTATATTCCCAGCACCGAAGAAGGGGAAAGCAACTGGATGCAGGAGCGGTATCACACTGCGGCAGATGACCGAGACACCTACAATGCGGATGTGATGCAGACCAACCTGAACACCTTTGGTGCCCTGGCAATTTATCTGGACAAAACCCCAGCTTTAGAGCTGGATTTAACAGCCACCTGCGATGACCTGGAGCAAGCGTTGAACCTGGATATCGCCAAGGAAGCAGGTGCGGATACACAGGCTTATCTGCAAGCAGTTTCCCAGTTGCGGGAAGCGGCGGAGCGGTGGAATTCTTCCATCCAGGATGTGAATACCCGCTATGAGCAGGCGGTAGAATCCGGTGCATCGCAGGAGAAGTTGGATGAAATCCGTGCAGAAGGACGTGCTCTTAATAAAAAGACTTTGGAATTTTTCCGTTTTGTACAGGATGAATTTATCGGGATTGTTTCCAGCTCTACCATTGTGATAAAACACCAGGCATATCAAGAAAATGTGGAGTTGATTTCCGGTGTAATTGCAGCATTGGAAGAGGGAGTCCTTGCGAATGAAGAAGAAACAGGTGCACTGGATTTGGCTTGGATGATTAACGGCGCCACCGAGTACGGGTACTATAATTTCAGCGAGGAAACAAACGCAGAGGCTAAGGCCACCCTGCTGGAGGAATCCAATCCTGGCAATCTATTCTGGGGAACGGGGAAAGGTTCTGTTTTGGCGCAAACCTATCCTGCTACCATGTCTCTGCTGGATAAAGCCGATGAAGAAGCCCCTGTTTTTGATGAGGAAATTGCTCTTTACCGGTCCCAGATGGTAGAGCAACAAAAGTTGATGGTGGATACAATTGAGAAAGAGACTGTTTCCGCTCAGAAACTTTGCCGTATGATGGGATAAGCTTTTGCTTGTTTAGGATATAAAGGTAGAAACAGCCCCCAGGGAAAAACTGGGGGTTGTTTGCTTTTAAGAATGCATCTCCTTTGAGGTGGGGACAACTTGACATTTAATCAAATGCGGTATAGAATGAAGTGTCAAGTAATTGTGAATTGGTTATGTAAACAATTTAAGTTCATAACGACTGATACAGAACGGACTTTTCGCTTAGAGAAGTCTGCGCCTTTTTGCTTGCTTGTTTGAAAATGCCAAATGAACAGGAGTTGTACGCGAATGGAATTAGTATTGCAGCAAGCGCTGGAGATGATGGATAAAAATCATGGCGATTTGGTTTTGAAACGGCGCAAAGACATCACAGGTCTGCCTGAAAATTTAGTTGTGCCAGGAGATCTGGATCTGAGTGGAAGCTCGATTGAGCGGTTGCCTAACAATTTAAAGATAGGCGGTTCGCTGAATTTGATGGCATCGAAAATCAAAGAACTTCCTGATAATTTGGTTGTACCCGGCGATTTGGATCTGGGATATACCCCCATTCAAAAATTGCCCAAGAATCTTACAGTCCACGGCTCGCTGGATTTGCGATTCACAAAAATCACCAGCCTGCCGGATGACCTAACTGTACCGGGTCATTTGTATTTGACCGGAGGCGTAATCGAGAGACTGCCGGACAATTTAAAAGTGGGCCGTTCCCTCAGCTTATCCAATACAGAGAAAATCAAGGAATTGCCGGATGATCTGGTGGTGCCTGGGAATCTGAATCTGAGCGTGAGTCACATCGAGAGATTGCCAAAAAACATAAAGATTGGTGGCTCGCTGGATTTAAGCCGGGCAAAGGCAATCAAAGAGTTGCCGGATGATTTGGTGGTTCCCGGCGATTTGGATTTGAGCTACAGCGGCATCGAGAAGCTGCCCAAGAACCTGAAAGTAGGTGGCTCGCTGGATTTGCGCTTTGTAGACATGAAGAAAACGGATCTGCCGGAAGATTTGGTCGTGCGCATGGGATTGTTTTTGAACGGTGTAACACTGAAAAAATAATCTGAAAAGTGGATTGGTAAAACGGCCTTGTGCGCTGTAACCATGCTTTTTATAAAGTATAATAAGAATACGAATACGAAAATAGTGTCCTAGAAATAGGGCGCTACTTTTTTACGTTTTTAGGCCGGAAAGCAGGTGACCGCCTTCGACTTTTCCTGCCCGGATAAATTAACATATAGGCAAATATAGTATACTATGAAAAGGTCAATCAGTTCTGTTAGCAAATGAAGCTCACAACAAACTGATAAAGAACTGGCTTTTGATTGGGGCAAGCCTGCTCCTTTTAGGTTGTTCTAAAATTAAAAATAATAGGGAGTGCAGGTAAATGGAATTGACATTGCAACAAGTGCAGGACATGGTGGGTCAATGGCGGCAATTTGCAGTTGGGAGAGGACGTGAGCACCACAAACTTTCCAGAAGGTTTAGTAGTGCCTGGCGGCTTGAATCTGAGCGGAAGTTCCGTTGAGCACCTACCAGAAAACCTACAGATGGCCGATGCATCGAATGTGCAGGATGCAGATGTTAAAGTGTTGCCAGAGGATTTAGAGCTAAAAGATAGCACTCCTGAAAAACCGCTCACAGGCGGCTCATTGCGTTTGCGTGGCACAGCAATCAAAGAACTGCCGGAAAATTTTGTGGTGCACGGAGATTTGGATTTAAGCGGCAGCGCTATTGAGAGGCTTCCCGAAAAGCTGACAGTGGGCGGCGACCTGGATTTGTCCCAGACAGCGATTCAAAAACTGCCGGAAGACTTGATTGTGCACGGAGATTTGTGCCTGGGACGAAACTCCATTAAAAAGTTGCCAAATAATTTAAAAGTGGGCGGCGTCCTGGACCTGAGCCGTATGAAGTAAAGGCTAGTAAAGGGAATCTAGAAGTACATATACCAATAGAATTTCATAAAATAAAAACCAGTGTCCTAGGAATAGGGCACTGGTTTTTGTGCTTTATTTTAAAGTAACGGAGAAAAGAGTAACGCTGAAATGCAGGTGAAAGAAAAACTGAAAGACGGGTGTAAGTTAAAAAATAGGAACATAAAAGTGAAACACAATAGAGAAGTGGACAACAAGCTAGGGCTGTTGATAAGACTGGGGGAGTTGATTATCCTTAGATGGAGACGCTACCGTCAAGGCGTTTCAAGACGCATGGAACAAGCGAATCTCTCTCGTACATGGTAGGCTATAAACCCGGAGATGAGCGTTTATGCCACTGTGATGAGAGTTTTTTAGTCAGAAAGTTTCTAGTGTGTATCTTGCTTTGCTGGATTCGGGAGCAAAAACTTTTTGTTCTTCTCATCGGTACAAATTTCCCAATAAGGATAGGAAGTCCTTTATGATATATTAAAATTTACAAAACAAAACTCCCTCTGAACTGGAAACCAATTCAGAGGGAGTTTTAACGCTGGAGCTGCTAACCAGATTCGAACTGGTGACCTCATCCTTACCAAGGAAGGGGTAAACCGCATTACAGTGCGGTTTTTTGATTGTTTGTTAGCTATTTGTTAGCTTATCAATAGGAGTTAAATGCCACCGGCTATCCAAGATTTCCAGATAGCCAGGGGCATTGCCATGGGTTATTGGGATGACCCGCTCTTAAGTTGCGCCAGGGCGTCCTTTAGCTTTTCGGGCATCGGCACTCCCAGGCGTGCGCCGTTTTCAATAAGGCTCAACGCCTCGTTTGCAATGTAAAAGCCCAGCACCATGTTCCGGAGCATTCCGCCTGCGCCGGTGGCATCATCCAGGATATTGGCCATGGCCACTATGCACAGGATGAAAACCTTTTTTGCAAGACCCTTAAATCCCACTTTGCTGGAGAGTTCCTCTGCAAGGATGGCAGCCACCACGCCGGTGGCGTAGTCCAGCACCATGGCCGTCAAAAGAGCGTTGAAGAGTGCGTCCTGCACTCCGAATAAATAAGTAATCATACCGGCGCAGACGGCCCCCACGGCGCTTACCGCATTGTTCGTCATTGTTTACCCCCTTAGGCCACATTTACCGGGATGTTGCCAAGCTGGGCGGCCTTGTCGCTCACCAGATTGTACAGGACGTTAAAGTCTCCACTGCTCACAGGGCCAATCACAATCTGGCAAGGCTCGGCTGCGCTACTCTGCACGGGCTGATTCTCTGCCGGGCGGTGCTGCTCTGCACCACTGCCATCACCAGCGGGCATACCCACCGACTTGGTAAAACCATTCAGACCCGCCGCCTTCATGATTGCCGGGTACTCCTTGTAGCACTCGTTCAGGTCCACGTTGCCTCGCACACCGTCCACTTTGCCGGTGCTGGTGTACTGCCAGATGCCATAGGGCATAGGGCAGGTGCATTTGGAGCCGTACTGGGCCGCCCACACGTCAAAGCGGGACAGGTTTTTATAGTCCAGCTTATTCTTCACAAAGTCGGTGCTTGCATACAGCATACCGTAATATCCCGCACGCTCGATGGTTTCCAAAAATACCCGCACCGCCTGGGTGCGCTGGGCATTGGTCAAGGCCAGGATGCAAGGCTCATAC
>JAHLFP010000013.1 GCA_018883715.1 Candidatus Allofournierella pullistercoris
TGGCCGGTGCCGATGACGCAGAGGTTCCACCTGTTCCCATTCCGAACACAGAAGTTAAGCTCTGTCGTGCCGAAGATACTTGGTTGGAGACGACCTGGGAAAATAGGTAGGTGCCGGCTTTCTCTTTTCAAGGGTAGCTTGTATCAGTAAAATACTAACTAGCTGATAAGAAGTGTGAATTACTTAGTGTATCAGCTTGTTGATTTCTGATAAAGTTTGTTATTTCTGATTTTATGCTATCTTAATTCAGTTTATGACTGGTGTCGATGACGCAGAGGTTCCACCTGTTCCCATTCCGAACACAGAAGTTAAGCTCTGTTGTGCCGAAGATACTTGGTTGGAGACGACCTGGGAAAATAGGTAGATGCCAGTTTTATATAGACAGTCGATGGAATGAGTAGTCTCTTCTGTAAATACAAATAGAAGAAGGAATACGTTAAAGTTTTACTCGGCTGTCCCTTATAAGGCCCATTGGTCAAGAGGTCAAGACATCGCCCTTTCACGGCGGTAACCCGGGTTCGATTCCCGGATGGGTCACCAAAAAAAGAAAGAGCATCACGCATTTTAGCATGATGCTCTTTCTTTTTTGCGTGCTTTATGGATATAAGAACTTCCAGCTGTGCTTGGGAGTGTTATAATGAGAATGACTTTCTGGTGCACTAGAGTGGCGGTCAACCAACTGAAACAATAAAAACCAGGAGTTCTTATATGAGAGAGAAAGGTATAGAAAGTTTTCAGCACAGGAGAAATGAAGATGCTTGTATCATGTAATATTTGCGCCATTGCCAAATGGTGATATATGGCCCAAAATATAAGGCAAATCCTGAGAAAGCTGTGTGAGCAAAAGGGTGTGGTGCTCATAGAAGCAGAAGCGTGTTCAGATCATATCCACAGCTACTAAGTATCCATCCTCAGTATAATGTTCTCCAAATTATGGGATATCTGGATATCACTAAGAGAAAAATTTAATGATTTTTGATGGACATACAAACTTAAAGTGCAAATATGGGGACACACACTTTTAGTCAAGAAGGTACTTTATTGATACAGTAGGGCGTAATAAGAAAAAGACATGCGTGTACATCTGAAAACAGCTAGTTGAAGATAAAATTGCAGACCAAATGAGTATGAAGGCGTTCGTTGACCCGTTTATGGGTAGTAAGAATATCAAGGTATAAATAGAGCCCCCGAGTAGGGGATAGCCTGTGGTAAAAGTGTGGTTGTCAGACCTTTCAGTGCTCCCTTTAGGGAGCTACCACAGGAGTTAGGCTCTTATAAGGCTTGTTCAAACCGCCTGTTCAACGAGTGGTTTTAATTAGCGCTGAATCGTTATGAAAAAGTGGCCAGAAACGAACGGCTGTGCCATTTATCCGTAAGCGGATCAAACTGAAAAGCTGTCAACGGAGGAAAAGATAAGAAAGAAAAGATGTGGTGGGAAAAGGTTGACGAGAATCCAGATTTGATGAAAATCTAAAAATTCACAATGGGGGAAATATAGGACAACAAATCGGAAGCTGTATGATTAATGCTTTATAATTGATAAGGAGGCTAACTATGAGAAAGTTCTGGGGCTTCTATAAGAATAGATCCTATAGTGTGGGATGCAATGGCGGATCGATATACATATATGATCAGAATGGAAAAGAATTGTCCAAATTCAAGGATTTTCCTTATGCCTATACTGCAGCTTTTAAGCCGAATTCCAATATCGTTGCTGTGAAATCTACGGAGGGTTATTTGGGCTTTTATGACCTAGATTCGTTGTCGTTGATAAAAAAGATTATAGTCACAAGACTTGGAGCTCAGGACGAGGGTTTTGCGTTTACACCAGATGGAAGGTATTTCTACAATATCGAAAAGCCAGTGTATTCCACGCAGACTCAGTTGAGCATATATGATACTGAATCATTTGAAAAAGTGAGTACTCTATTCACCAATGAGAGGAAAATGGTTCTGGAAAACCTAGAATTCTACAATGGGACAGGCATTGCTTATGTGCTTGGCTTTATGCGTGATGATACCGAGGGAATGTTTACGTATGGTTTTGTGGGAAAACTCGATGTTGAAAGCAGTTTAGTTACTAATATCCATGCACTTGATAAAGAACAGTATGAGTATCTTCACTGGTATAAATCATGGGAAACAAGTAATAATCCTTCGCGGCTGGCAGACCGTACCAACGTGACATGATGTGTGCGCTAGTATTCCAAGGATTCACCCGTCTGTGCAAAATCTCCCGGCTTCGCGGGGGGATATTTTAGGAAGAAGGGGGAACGGGGCAAAAGAGCGAATGGGAGAGAAAAGGGGAAAAAGGAAGTGGGAGAATGATTCTTCATTTTTTTACAGTTTTAAAAATCTCCCTTCCAGAGGTGTTTAGAAATGTGGTATAGAGAGATAACAGAGGAATGTTTTTGCCCCAGCTTAACCCTGTATAAAGCTGACTATACCCTAAAAAACTCGATGTTTTCTTGGGTTTTCTCAGTTTTGAAGCAGAGTAAAAAGAGTGCTTATGAATTTTAAAGCCGGTTCTTGCATCCTCTTTCGGAGAGGATGCAAGAAAATAACGAGAGTACAGGGCAAGCAAAAGGAGAAAATAATGGGCAAGCGAGGAGATACGAGGGTATTTTGTTTCAGGTTTTACCCAATTTTTTGGACAGCTTTTTGCAAGGATAGGCAACAACCATATGGTCTTTGCACCGAAATATCGCAGATAAATCATTTACAAAAAGATAAAAGCAGATGTAGGAAATTTTTGCGGGAACTATGTGAAGGGAAGTACTTGGGCCTTGGCTGTTTTTGGTTTTGAAGAAAATGGTAATTAACTGGCGAAATCTGATACGGACCAGATCATATCCACATGCTGGTAGACATACAACCGCATATGAGTGTAGAAAGTTTCATGGAATACATATCAGATTGAGGCAAAGTGGTAATAGCTGTCGAATGGGAATGATTCTGGAACATATTCACGTGCTGGAAGAAATACCACCAGATAGGAATGTAGTAAGTTTCGTGGGATAACTAGGGAGTGAAATGGATTGGTGCTCTTAGACAGACACGCAAACCTAAAAGATAAATATGAGAATCAGCACTTTTGGTGCAGAGGTGGATTATTGCTGGTTTCAAGCTATGATTGTGTAATTCAAAAACTACCTTTTGTTCTTTTGGGATGGGGATTTTTGCTTTCTATCGTAGGAATATGCAGAGGAGTAATAGGGAAATATGTTCATAATGAAATGTGATAAGATATGGCAGGTGACCAGCCCAGTCTTAAAAAGTTGTTAAAGCCTTACTCGCACGGGTACAAATCAAAAAGAAATAAGAAGAGTTACTGGAGTGGAGTCAGTCGGTGGTAAAGGTATGATTGTCAGACGTTTCGGTTCTCTCTTTAGGTGGCTTCCATAGAGTTAAGCCTTTATTTTTGCGCTTCCCATTCTTATGATGCCCTAATTTAGTTTCTGACTGGTGTCGATGGAGCAGAGATTCCAAATGTTCCCATTCTGAACACGGAAGTTCAGCTCTGTGGTGGTGCCGAAGATACTTGGTTGTAGACGACATGGGAAAATGTATCTCTAATCAGTAAAAACTAATTAGATAAACAGAAGTATGAGTCACTCAAAATCTTAGCGTATTGTTGTTTTAAAATAGGCAAGTCTATATGAAATACCAACTTAACGAGTGGTTTCAAGCGTAATGGTTGATTCACTGGCTGGAATAAATATCAATATGTTGGTAAAATCGGTTATATTTTTTGAGAAGAATGGGTAGGAGTGTAAGAGATGTTGGAGAAGCTGTGTTCTTTGACGTCGTTTTTTTACAATTTTATGCTACAGATAGATAATTTAAATGATTCCATATGTAGCGATGATCTTACGATCTGAATTTAAAGATGAAAACAGGCAGTGCGACCCATTTGGGAATAGCACTGCCTGTTCTTTGGTGTGATGATATTAGTTTACAATAAAAATTTTACCTATCGGCATGAGAGTGAAGCTAGCGTCGCTTTGGTTGTACAGTGGAAGGATAAAATTTACCGGCTTGTGGATTTTCGCCAGATGAGGGTGGTTTCTACATAGATACGTTGCAGGGGACGGCTGGGATTTTCAATGCGTGCCAGCAACATTTCGGCTGAAAGGCGGGCAATCTCTGCACTGGGGATTTGTGCAGTGGTCAGCGCTGGGTCCACGACACCGGACTGGAGCATACCATCAAAGCCAGAGACCATAACCTGTTCAGGGATACGAATATTCCGCTGCTTCAGTGTTGATATAATATTTAGGGCTAAAAAGTCGTTGGCACAAATAAATGCGTCAGGCAGGTCGGGCATATCCTGGAATTTTTTATCCAACCAATGCGAGTCTCCATATAAAGAACTGTCACTGTCTAGGATACAGAGTTCAGGCTCTAATTTCAGTCCGGACCGTTCCATAGCGATGCAGAAGCCTTTCCACCGTTGATGAAAACTACAGCAGTGATAGATGTCTTCCACAAACCCGATGCGCTTTGCTCCCGCGTCGATTACATGCCCATCTAAGGCATTCTAATTGCATTCCAGGACTACATGCCAGGCGACTCGATTATTTCCCTGTTGACTCAGTGGGTTGGTTTTGAAAACTTTGTGCGGTTTTTCAATGGCGTGCAGTTTTGGCCATTGATGTCCAACACCTTTGTCTTGTGTGTTTTGGGTTTCATCATCGGTTTCCCGCTGCCCATCATTGTGGCACTGTCCCTTAATGCGCTGAAAGGCAAGCGGAGCGCAAAACTGTTGCAAACCATCTTTACTGCCCCGCACTTTATCTCTCTGGTGGTTTTGGTTGGTATGCTGACCCTCTTCTTTGGTCGCTATGGTCTGGTGAACAACATTGCCTCCGCGCTGGGTGCAGACCGGATTTCTTATTTTCTGGAAAGTTCAGCTTTCCGACCCATGTACATACTGTCCAGCAACTGGCAAGATTTTGGCTGGAGCGCCATTATTTATATTGCCGCTCTTTCTAATGTAGACCAGGGCTTACACGAGGCGGCCATTCTGGATGGTGCAAACCGTTTCCAGCGGATACTTCATGTGGACCTGCCTGCCATCATGCCGATGGTCAGCGTGATGCTGATTATGTCCATCGGTGGCTTGATGGGTGTTGGCTATGAGAAGACTCTGTTGATGCAGACTGATGCTAACTTGGGCATGAGCGAGTTAATTGCCACCTATGTGTATAAAGAGGGCTTGACTGGTGTTCCCAACCAAGACTACGCCACTGCCATCGGTCTATTCAACTCGGTAATCAATGTGGTTCTGCTGTTTATTGTCAATACGACGTCCAAGAAATTCTCGGAAAATACCTTGTTCTGATAAGGAGGCTACGACGATGCCAGTGAAAAGCAAAACAAGCCGGCCGTGGTCCTCTCAATCCGGGATGAGTGATAAGATTTTCTATCTTTTGAACTGTATTTTTCTCGGATTCTTGGCCCTGGTCATTATCTATCCCCTGTATTTCATTATTATTGCTCCTATTTCGGACCCGGATGCTGTTTTGGGTGGTGATGTCATACTGTTCCCGGTGGGCATCACGTTTTCTGGATTTGAGGCAATTCTACAGCGCAGCGATGTCTGACGTGGTTACCTGGACACCATTATTTACACGCTGCTTACGGTTGTACTGGCTCTGATTGTTAACATCCCTGCCGGTTGGGCACTTAGCCGTAAACGTCTGTTTGGGAAAAAGTTCTTCATGATCTACTTTATCATCCCAATGTTCTTCGGTGGTGGCCTGATTCCATTCTAAAATGTTATGAGCGGTCTAAAGCTGATCAATACACCTTGGGCAGTTATCCTTCCATCCATCCTGTCGGTATGGAACCTGTTCATGACCCGAACTTTCTTTGAGTCCAGTATCCCTGACGGACTGGTGGAGGCTGCTTCCATTGACGGTGCCAGCGAGTTCCGAATCTTCTTCAGCTTGGTGCTTCCGCTATCCAAGGCAATCCTGGCGGTGATGGCGCTGTATTACGCTGTGGGTCAGTGGAACATCTATTTCAATGCTATGATCTTCCTACAAGATGAGGCACTTTATCCGCTACAGCTGATTCTTGGTGAGATTCTAATTGCATCTGAAAACACCACCGGTGGCAGTGGCGAGACCATTTTGGAGCAGTATCGTCTGGCGAACCAGATTAAGTATGTATCCGTGATTGTGTCCAGTGCACCTGTCATCATGCTGTACCCCTTCGTGCAGAAGTATTTTGCACAGGGCGCTATGATTGGCTCTCTGAAAGGCTGATTGATTCTTTTCCTCAACAACCATTCTTTGTGGAGATATTCTTAACATGAAACGATTTGTTGCCCTTGCCACACTGATGGCATTTACCCTTTCCCTGACCGCTTGCGGCGGCGGAAATGCCGCACCTACCGAGTCCACCACTAACATTGAGCAGCTGGTGTCTGAGTATGGGTTCCAGTGGGCTGACACAAGTGCTCCCATCCTGAACGATGCGGGAGCCCAGGCCATTACCTTTAATGTCTACTCCTCCAAGAACGCATCTGCGTTGGATTACAATGACATGAAGATTATGCAGGACCTGAAAGCGAACACTAACGTAACCGTTAACTGGGAGAACGTTTCGGAATCGGTTTATAGTGAGCAGAAGAACCTGATTTTCGGCAATGCCAGTAACCGTCCGGATGCTATCTACCATGCGGGCATGAGCCCTGGAGAGGTTATCCGCTATGCACAGCGTAATGTGCTGCTTCCAATCAGTGATTACCTGGAGTACATGCCTAATTTCTCCAAAATTTTGGAGGAACCCCCTGACATTCGCGCCCAGCTTACCAGCGAGGATGGCAAGATTTACACTTTGCCTCGTGTGGAGGAAATGGGCCTACTGCAAAATCCCAACCTGCTGTTTCTGAACAAGAACTGGACGAAACAGGCTATTGATGCAGGGGTTGTCACCGGCATTACTGAGGCTGACCTGGTGGATGGCTTGACCTTGACCAGTGACCAGATGGAGGATATTCTTGCTTACTTCCGCGACAACGATATGAATGGCAACGGCAAGACTGATGACGAGCGTCCTTTGAGCCTGGTATACAATAACTGGCAGGGCAACCAGTGCGACCTGTACGGTATGTTTGGTCTGAATGACAACCTGGAACACCGTGTTGTGGTGGATGGTAAGGTTACTTATACCGTACAAGACGAGCGTTTTAAGGATACACTACACCAGGCGCGGGAATTTGAGTCCCGCTATGGCCCGATGATTCCAGAAGAGCAGCGCCCTGTCTATCATCTGACACCCACCATCGGCTGGATGAACGACCCAAATGGTTTTTCCTATTACAAAGGTGAATACCATCTGTTTTACCAATATCACCCTTATTCCACAGAGTGGGGTCCCATGCACTGGGGCCATGCTAAAACACGAGATTTCCTGCACTGGGAACGGCTTCCTACTGCACTGGCCCCTGACGAGGAGTACGATCAGCACGGCTGCTTTTCCGGAAGTGCAGTGGAACTGCCAGACGCTCTCCAGATGCTGGTATACACAGCTGTGCGCAAGCATTTGAGCGACGATGGTCGTATCACTGAGACTCAAACCCAGGCTTTGGCTGTGGGCGATGGAGTCAACTATGAAAAATGGCCTGCTAACCCGGTGCTGACTGCTGATGACCTGCCCCAGGGCGGTAGTCCGGTGGATTTCCGCGACCCTAAAGCTTGGCGAGAGCCTGATGGAAGCTACCGCTTGGTGGTAGCAAACCGTACCCCTGACGGCAGTGGTGCCGTGCTGCTTTATCGCAGTGATGACGGTTTTCGCTGGACGCTGGTGGGCACGGTGGATGCCTCTCAGAATCAATATGGCCAGATGTGGGAGTGCCCGGACTTCTTCCCGCTGGACGGTAAATGGGTTCTGCTTGTCAGCCCGCAGGAGATGAGTCCCATCGGACTGGAGTTTCACGCTGGACATGCTACGCTCTGCCTAATTGGCAACTATGATGCCGAGACCAACTCTTTTACCCGGGAGAGTGTCCAGGCAATCGACTACGGAATTGACTTTTATGCACCACAGACGGTTCTTACTCCGGATGGCCGGCGCATCATGATTGGCTGGATGCAGAATTGGAATACCCTGAGCTGCAAGCCTCGGGATGGCCGTTGGTTTGGTCAGATGTCCATTCCTCGAAAGCTGTCTATTCGAGACGGTCGGCTGTACCAGATGCCGGTGCGGGAACTGTACCATAGTTTCCGTATCAATGTGGCAAAGGATGGCGAGTATGTCACCAGCATCCGTTATCGGCCGAATACCAGTATCCTGAAAATTGACCGTACCCGCAGTGGCAGCAATGCGGATGTGGTGCATACCCGCAGTCTGCTGGTGCGGCCCCAGGATGGTCACATCAAACTGCGGATTTTGCTGGATCGGTGCAGTGTGGAGGTCTTTGTCAATGACGGTGAGCAGGCTGTAACGGCTTCTATCATTACCAGGCAGTCGGCTGGCTCCATCAGCTTTGATGCCACCGGATCGGTGCTGATGGATGTGGAAAAGTATGACATTGACCTGAATCGGAAGGGGGATACCTTCTGCGCCTGCGTGCTGAATTTCTTGCTGAATCATGGTTTGGATGGCCTGACAGAGGATGACCTGACGCGGATGTTGCATTTTGCGAACACTGCTGCCTATCTGGTTACCACCCGCAAGGGTGCCATCCGCTCCATGCCCACTCCTGAGCAGGTTCTGGAACTAATGTAAGATTCGGCGGCTGTATGATGAGAGCTGAATAGAGCAAATAGATTTATAAAAAAGGAGCGTTACAGAATAAATTTCTGTAACGCTCCTTTTTTATATTGAGGAATTGCAAATGAGGTTAATTATAAAATAAATGGCTAGTAGTGTACTGCTGTGATTGGATTGCGTATCGGCCCATAGAATGGTTATCTCTTTTAAAAATATGTGTTTATGTTATATAATAAGATGTAAAGGAAGATGTTTGTTTGAACCGAACAATATAGAATAAAAGAAAATTGGTGCACAAGGAAAAGCAACACAGCAAAATGCCGGGAAATACAAGTTCAAATGGGCTGCAAACAGAAAAAATGCAGTCCTCGCATCCCCCACGAAAGGAGCACACCATGACCCCAAGAATTTTAATCATTGAAGATGACAACGAAATCAACCAACTGCTTAAGATGATTTTACAGCAGGAAGGCTATGACGTTTTGCAGGCATATTCCGGGACGGAGGCTTTATTGCGGATGGAGCAGGTGGAGGCTACTGCGGATTTAATCCTGCTGGATTTAATGATTCCGGGCATGTCCGGCGAGGAGCTTTTGCACCACCTTAGGAACACCCGGCAATCCACCTTGCCGGTTTTGGTGCTATCTGCCAAGAATGCGCTGGAGGACAAAGTTTCCCTGTTGCGGCTGGGGGCGGATGATTACATCAGCAAGCCCTTTGAGCCGGAGGAAGTGGTGGCTCGCGTACAGGCGGCTCTGCGTCGCAGCAACTTTGCGATACAGCAGGAAAATCGGCAGCTGGTCTATAAAAACATCGTGCTGGAACCGCATCTGCGCAAGGTTACGGTCTGTCAGAAAGAACTTTCCCTGACGGCACTAGAGTACGAAATATTGCATCTGCTGATTCAAAACCCAGAGAAAGTCTACACAAGACAGGCCCTGTATGAAGAGGTATGGAAGGATGGCTACTATGGAACCGACCACACCGTCAACGTCCATGTAAGCAACCTGCGCAAAAAGATAAAGGAGCAGGACCCGGAGGAAAGCTATATCCAGTCGGTGTATGGGATTGGGTTCCGGCTTGAAAAATCTTGATTCTTTCTTGACTATTCCTTGAGGACTTCTTGACTGCCGGGGCGTTATACTTTGTGTGTAGACAGACGGCTGTTGCAAATAACTTTAGGGAAATGAGAATGGAGGCAATGGGATTGACTGAGTATATCGTTGAAACCCGTGGCGTGGGCAAAAACTATGGTTCTACTGTTGCGTTAAAGGATGTATCCATCCATATCAAACGGGGAGAAATTTATGGTTTGGTTGGCGACAATGGAGCGGGCAAAAGTACCATGCTTAAGTTGCTGGCGGGGCATATCTATCCCACAGAGGGGGAAGTGGCACTCTTTGGTAAAACTGGGGAGAAAGAACTGGAACGGTGCCGGCCGCAGATTGGCTTTATGATTGAACATCCGGGATTTTTTCCCTATCTTTCAGTGGAGAAAAATCTGGAATATTGCCGCCTGCTGAAAGGTGTGCCTGGTAGCGAGAAAAACGAGGAAATCTTAAAGCTGGTTGGCCTTTGGGAGCGGAGAAAAACCAAGTGCAGAGAGCTTTCCATGGGCAACAAACAGCGCCTTGGTCTTGCGGTGGCATTGATTGGAGAGCCGGAAGTGCTGGTGCTGGACGAGCCAATCAACGGGCTTGACCCCAGCGGAATCATTGACCTGCGGAAGATGCTCCTAAAGCTGAACCGGGACAAAAATATTACCATCCTGCTGTCCAGCCATATCTTGTCCGAGCTGGAGCAGACCGCCACAACCTTTGGTTTTTTGCAAAAAGGAAAACTCATTGAGGAAATCGGCATCCAGAAGCTGCGGGAAAAATGCCAGGATTATCTGGAAATTACGGTTTCCGACCCGCAAACCTATCTTGCCATGCTCAGCGAAGTTTTTGGTAAGGAGAACTACCGGGTGTACCCCGGTGAAGTCATCCGGATTTTTAACCCGCAGAAATCCGCCGAGGAATACAGCAAGCTGGCCCTTCAGTACGGTTTGGTGGTAACAGGACTGCGGCGGCAACAGACCTCGCTGGAAGACTATTATATGGATTTAAAGGGAGGAAACCAAAGATGATGAATTACATTAAAAGTGAGCTGTATCGGATGTTTCACTCCCGTATGATTTATGTGACTGCATTAGGATTTGCGGGCGCACCCCTGCTGTTAAATGGTCTTTTGTATGCGACATTCAGAACCATGCCGGACAATGCATATAGCTATACGTCCTTTTCCTATTCGTTCCTCATCAGTCTGCCCATGTTCTTTTGCGTTGCGGCTTTCATTGTGGTGTTGTCCTTGTACGAAGGGGATAAGAAAACGGGAAACATGAAAAATGTGGTGGCATCCGGCATTTCTCGTGTGAAGATTTTTGCAGGACAGATTGTGGTCAGCTTGGTTGCCTGTTACAGCATCCTGATTGCCACTCTGGCGGTGTATATCCTGAGCGCACGGCTGCTGCTTGTGGACGCAGGCCCTGCCACATGGATGGATTTGGTGAAAGAGGCTTTGGTGATGTCCCCCATTGCCATTTCCGCCTTGATTTTGGCGGTGGTGGTGACCATGGTGTTTGAAAAGACCTTTGTGGCGGTGATGGTCTGGTCTGGCATTCTGTATTTTATTCCCACCGTATTCTTTTATGTGGGCATACGGTATCCGGTGATCTGGAAAATTTCTGAGTGGATGCCGGATAACTTTTTGAGTTATATCGAGGTCAACACGAGTGTTTGTAATCCCATGTGGGATACCCCGGAAGGACTGACAAAATGTATGGTTGCCGGGGCTGTAGGCATTGTGGTGTTTGGTCTTGCAGGACTGTGCCTAGTCAGAAAAAGGAAATATAAGAACAAAGGGCTATATGAAAATATAGATCTCTTGTCCGTTTGGAGGGATTGGGATGGCATATCTGCTGTTGCTGGTGGCAGTACTTGCGCTGGTGGTTGTGGGGGTGCGGTTTTGGATGCTGAAACGCTCTTTGCGACACACAGCAGACCAACTGTGGGAAATTGAACGGGATGTTGCAAATAACCGGATTTTAAAGATGGAACTGCCGGATAAAGACGTGGAATACCTGCTGTCCGCCATCAATCAGGTGCTAACCGATGTGCGGCGGGAAAGAAATTTGTATGCCCAAAGAGAGAGGGAGTTCCAGTCCCAGATAGAGGCCATCAGCCACGATCTGCGCACACCACTTACCGTGGTTTTGGGGTATCTGCGGCTTTTGCAAAAGGAGGTGGACTGCTTACCGGAACATAGGCAAGAATCCTCCCGGATGTTGGACACCGCCCTGCGGAAAGCCCAGGGCATGCAACAGCTAATCGGCCAGTTTTATGATTATTCCAGATTGAATGCGGGCGATTTTAAGATGGCTTTGCAACCCGTGGATGCAGGACGGGTTTTGCGAGAGGTGTTTGCGGACCATTGTGTTTTGCTGGAACAGGCCAATCTGGAGGCAGAAGCGGACATTCCGGATTGTCCGGTCTGGTTGGAGGCCAATAGGGAGGGACTGGAGCAGATTTTTGTCAATCTGTTGCAAAACATTGTCCGGTACGCCCACAGCTGGGTGAAGGTGGGGCTGAAACAGGAGAAAAGCCGGGTGGTCATCCAGTTTGAAAATGACAATGAGAGCCTTTGCCAGCAGGATATGGACTATCTGTTTCAGCGGTTTTACATGAAGGACAAAGCAAGAAGCGGTGCAGGCAGTGGGCTTGGGCTGACCATTGCAAAAAGTCTGGCGCAACAGATGGGCGGCGACCTGCAAGCCAGTTTGCAGGAGGGGGACACCTGCCAAACAGGTCAGGAGCAGGGAAAGCGGGAGAAAACCATCCGCTTTACCCTGTACCTGCCGCTGGAAGAGTGAAAAATCCATAAACAGATGCAATAAATCCGTGTTACAAGTCTGCCGCTCTTGTTATAATGAAAGAAAAACGGGAAAGGATTTTGTCGCATGGAAACAACCAGCAGCGTGTTTGGATTTACTTCAAAAGGGGAGCAGGTGGATTGTATCCGGCTTACCCATGAAAGCGGCATTGTGGCAGAAGTTTTAACCTATGGGGCCACTTTACGGGCGGTGTGGGTGCCCACCGAAAAAGGGATGGTGCAGGTTTGCCTTGGGTATGAGACCTTGCAGGAATACGAAGCAGGGGAGGACTACCGGGGGGCAATCGTGGGCCGGTGCGCCGGACGGATTGCAGGCGGAAAATTTTCTCTGAACGGCAAGGAGTACCAGCTGAGCCAAAACCAGTCCGGCAACCATCTCCATGGCGGGATGGAGGGTTTTGACCGTAAAATCTGGGATGCAGAGATTACACCGCATAGTGTGGTGCTGTCCCGCACCTCCCCGGCGGGCGAGGAAGGCTACCCCGGTGAAGTGAAGATACGGGTGGCCTATTCTTTTTTACAGGATGGAGGGCTTTCCATCCAGTTTGATGCGGTGGCGGAGCAGGATACGATTCTGTCCCTGACCCATCATGGCTATTGGAATCTGGCGGGGGAGGAAAGCCAGCAGGGGGCGGAGCAGTTGTTTTCCACCCCGGCGGAGTGCTTTGCGGCCATTCAGCCGGATGGAATCCCCACCGGAGAGCTGTGTAAAACAGAAGGTTCACCCTTTGATTTTGCAAGCCCGGCGGTGCTGAAAGAGCGGCTGGCACAGGTGCATGCCCAGCTTGCGGCGGGAAGTGGGTTTGACCACACCTTTATCGTGCCTGGTGCAGGAATGCGGGAGATGTGCCGGCTGTACAGCCCGGAGAGTGGTATTACCCTGCGGGTGGAGGCAACCCTGCCGGGGATTCATCTTTACACTGGCAATTTTTTACAGCCACCCCACTGCGCCATTGCGCTAGAGCCCCAATTTATCCCGGATGCGCCCCACCACCCGGCATTTCCGTCGGTTCAGCTGCCTGGCCACGGGCACTGGCGGCATCAAATAGTCTATCATTTTGATATTTAAGGTATGGTATCCTGCCCCGGTGCAAAAAGGTGGCAGGATACGTTCTTTTTTGGGGCAGAAAATGGTATAATAAGGGGACGGCTGAAAATAACATAAAGTTTTTATAAAAATGGGAGGATACAAGCGAATATGCTGGACAATCACCATCAACCAAACCCGTCGGATAACGGCAACAATTCCCAAAAGACAAAGGTGGCCTTTGTCTGCGTGCATAACTCTTGCCGCAGTCAGATGGCGGAAGCCTTTGCCCGTGCCCTTGCATCGGATACCATCGAATGCTTTTCTGCGGGAACCGAGCGAAAACCCCAAATCAACCAGGATGCAGTACGGCTCATGAAGCAGGTACACGGCATTGACATGAGTGAGCAATACTCCAAACTTTTGGAGGAAATTCCCGTGGCGGATGTGTATGTGTCCATGGGTTGTAATGTGCAATGTCCCCGCATTCCCGGTAAAGCATTTGAGGACTGGGGCCTGGATGACCCCACCGGACAGCCGGACGAGGTTTTCCTCCAGACTATGGAGCAGATTCGTGCAAAGGTGCTGGAGCTGAAAGAACGGCTGGAGCGGTGCTGAAAGAAAATCCTAGTAAAACTCTAGGAATCCGGGGCGATTTCGTTGAAAGTCGCCCGGTTTCATGGTAGAATAAAAAGATAAACCGAAAAAAGGAAACTTGGCTGGGGCGGTTTGTCCCGGCTTATAAGGGAGCGAATAATATGCAAATCTTCAATACGCTAATCCGTAAAAAAGAAGAATTTATCCCTCAAAAAGAGGGTGAATACCGAATTTACGTCTGCGGGCCTACCGTGTACAATTTTATCCACATTGGCAATGCCCGCCCCATGGTGGTGTTTGACACCCTGCGCCGTTATCTGGAATTCCAGGGCAACAAGGTGCTGTATGTGTCCAACGTGACCGACATTGACGACAAGCTGATTAAAAAAGGCCAGGAAGAGGGCGTACCCATGCAGGAGGTGGCGCGCCGCTATGAGCAGGAGTACATCACCGACAGCAAGGGTTTGAACGTGCTGGAACCCACCGTGCGCCCCCGTGCCACCGAGCACATCCAGGAGATTCTGGACATTGTGGCAGATATTCTGGAAAAGGGCTATGGCTATGTGGCAAAGAACGGAGATGTGTATTTCCGTGCCAAAAAGTTCAAGGACTATGGCAAGCTGAGCCACCTGAATCTGGAAGATTTGGAGAGCGGCAACCGGGAACTGCGCAGCCAGATGGACGAAAACTTAAAGGAAGACCCGGCTGACTTTGCTGTTTGGAAAGCCGCAAAACCCGGTGAGCCTGCCTGGGAAAGCCCCTATGGCCCCGGTCGTCCCGGCTGGCACATCGAGTGCAGTGCCATGGCCCGTAAGCATCTGGGCGACACCATCGACCTGCACTGTGGTGGACAGGATTTGATTTTCCCCCATCATGAAAACGAGATTGCCCAGTCCGAGTGCGCCAACGGCTGCACCTTCAGCCGGTACTGGATGCACAACGGCTTTTTGAACATTGATAACCACAAGATGAGCAAAAGTGCCAACAACTTCTTCACCGTGCGTGAGGTGGCACAGGTATACGGATACGAGCCGATTCGTTACTTCATGCTCACTGCGGGTTATCGGATGCCTCTGAACTACACTGTGGAGTTGATTCAGTCCTGCAAGGCCAGCCTGGAGCGCCTGTACACCTGCCGTGACAATCTGGATTTCTGGATGGACAAGGCAGGCGAGGGCAGCGAGGAACTGCGGGAAAAGGCTGAAAAGGCCCGTGTCCGTTTCATTCAGGCCATGGACGACGATTTGAATACCCCCGATGCACTGGGCGTGCTGTTTGAGCTGGTGAAGGACATCAACACCCTGGGCGAGCAGTCCAGCAAGGAAGCCTTGCAGGCCGCCGCAAAGGTGTTTGATGAAATCACCGGGGTATTAGGTCTTTTGTACAACCGTAAGACCAGCCAGGTTCCCGCCGAGGTGATGGAGCTGGTACAGCGTCGTGCAGAAGCTAAAAAAACCAAGGACTGGGCTACTGCGGATGCTCTGCGTGCTCAGATTACCCAGATGGGCTGGGTGGTGGAGGATACCGCTCAGGGTCCCAAGGTAAGTCCGGCTGAATAATTCTGTGTAAGAATTCGTTGATCCAATCAAAAGGCTGCAAGCCGGTTCGGTTTGCGGCCTTTTTTAGAATCGGAGGATGTGTATGCAACGCAGAAAAGTGTGGCCGGGAAGTATCTGGCTTTTAATGGGAATCAGTTTTTTGGTGCATCTGGTCCTATCCGCAATTACCGAAGGGTATTCAGTGGATGTGGGATGTTTTACGGCCTGGAGCACCCGATTGACAGAGGTTGGCCCGACGGAATTTTATACCCCGGAATATTTTGCGGATTATCCGCCCGGCTATATGCTGGTCCTATGGTGTATTGGTCTTATTGCAAGCGGTTTGAACATCAGTCTGAACACGCCGGTGGGGTACATACTGCTTACCCTTGTGCCCACGGTGTGCGATGTGGCATTGGGGTATCTGGTGTATCGGATTGGATGCCGCTATCTGGGGGAGTCCCGGGCGTTGCGCCTGTCTGCCATGGCGCTGTTCTGTCCACCCCTACTGTATGATACCGCCATCTGGAAACAGGTGGATGGGGTGTTCGCCCTCTGCATTGTAGCAAGCTTTTGGATGCTCTGCCGCAAACGCTGGTGGGCGGCGGCTGGCATGTTTGGTCTGGCGCTTTCGGTAAAACCCCAGGCATTGCTCTTTGGCCCGGTGTTTGCCCTGTGCTATCTGATGGAAATTGCTGGGCTGAAAACGGTGGAGCAAAAACTGCGCCAGCTGGGGAAAGCGGCGGGCTGTGCCCTGGTGTCCCTGTCGGTGGTAGTGGTGACAGCTCTGCCTTTTTGGGGCAATCAGCCCCTTAACTGGCTTTGGGAAAAGTACACCGGAACCATGAACAGCTACCCCTATGCCAGCTTGAATGCCTTTAACCTGTGGGCATTGCTGGGGGGCAACTGGGCCCAGCAGACAAACGGTATCTGGCCCGGCGGCCCAAGCTGGCAGTTGATGGGAACCATCGGCATTCTGGCGGCAACGGTGTTTGTTATCCTGCTTGCATTTGCCGCATGGAGGCACCAGCGGTTTAGCCCTCTGCTTTTGGGCGCGCTGTATACCACCCTGGTATACTGTTTGGGACACCGGATGCACGAGCGGTATCTGATTCCCACCCTGTTGATGATGCTGGCGGCTTGTGCCAGAATTGGAGACAAGCGTCTGCTGGGGGCATTTGCCCTGATGAGTGGGGCCAATATCATGAACCTTGCCATGGTGCTGGCCAGCAATGGAACCGAGGACCAGTTTTTAACCAGCGCAGTTGCGGTGGCGGGCATTCGGATTCTCAGCGTGATGCACCTGGTGGGTGCAGGAATTTTGGTCTGGGCCTCTGTGCGCATCTGCACTGGAAAAGAACTGTGCCAGTACGGGATTTCCGCCTGGGTTGCAAACCCTGAGCCCCGCAGTGCCAAGATACCCGCTTGGAGCCTGCGGGAGGCAGGGGCGTTGGCCTTGCTCACCCTGGCAGTAAGCGGTGTTTCCCTGTGGGATTTGGGCGACACCAAAGCACCCCAGACGGTGCAGGCTGCCCAAGGCAGCAGTTACACCGCCACGGTGGAATTGGCTCAGCCTGCAACCACGGTGTGGGTTTACCCGGAAATCAACTGGCAGGGAACTCTGCGTATCTGGGATGGAGCAGGACAGCTGGTGCTGGAACAGACGCTGGATTACAGCAATGTGTTCCAGTGGAAGGCACTGAGCATTCCGGCGGGCCAGCAGTACACCATCCAGCTGGACAATGCAAGCGTGCTGGAACTGGCATTCCGGGACAGCCAAGGTAGGTTGATTCAGGCCCAGGGGGAAACCGGATTCCTGATGGATGAAGCCCACCTTGTGCCGAAAACCATCAGCTATCGGAACAGCATGTATTTTGATGAAATTTATCATGCACGTACTGCCTATGAACATCTGCACGGGATGCCGGTTTATGAAACCACTCACCCCCCTCTGGGCAAGGTGTTCCTGATGATGGGCATCTGGCTGTTTGGCATGACCGGATTCGGCTGGCGGATTGCCGGTGTGGTGTTCGGCATCGCACTTGTGGTGGTCATGTACCTGTTTGTCCGCCGGATTACCCGCAAGCCCTCGCTGGCTTTGTTTGCGGCGGTGCTGACAGCCCTTGATTCCATACGGCTGTCCCAAAGCAGGCTTGCCACCATTGACGTATACAGCAGTTTCTTCATCCTGCTGGGTGCGTATTTCATGGTTTGGTATGCGCAAAGCGTTCTGGAAAAAGGGGTATGCAAAAGCATCCTGCCCATGGCACTGTGCGGCCTTGCCTTTGGACTTGGTGCGGCAAGCAAGTGGACGGGCATCTATGCGGGTGCTGGTCTGTGCGTGGTGTATTTCTGGGCGCTGTACCAAAGATGGCGGCAAAAACAGCCTGGTTTTGGCAAGGAGCTGGCGACGGCTTTGGCGGGCGGTGTGGTCTTCTTTGTGCTGGTGCCGCTGGTGGTATACGGACTGTCCTATCTGCCCTATTTCTGGCGGCAGGAGGGATTCAGCCTGTCCCAGTGGTGGCAGTGCCAGGTTACCATGTTTGAATATCACAGCCAGCTGAAAAGCACCCACCCCTTTGAATCCCGCTGGTATAGCTGGCCCTTTGACCTGCGTCCCGTTTGGTATTACAGCGGGCAGGTTGCCATGGGCTTCAAGGCCACCATCGCTGGCCTTGGAAACCCGGTGGTTTGGTGGGCAGGTGCCGTTGCCATTGGTGCAGTCATCTGGCGGCAGATGAGCGGACGAGCCAACGGAGCACAGGCCGCTGTTCTGGTGTTCTACTTCACCCAGCTTTTGCCTTGGGTGCTGGTAAGCCGTTGCACCTTCCAGTATCACTATCTGCCCAGCCTTTGGTTTGCTATCTCGGCCATTGCCGTGACGGTGGGCCGGATGGAGCAGACAAGCCCCAAAAAGGCGGCATGGGTGCGTGGCGCCCTTGTGGTTTTGGCGGCAGTGGTATTTGTTTGGTTCTACCCTGTGGCAAGTGGTATGACCGTGCCCACAGAATGGGTGGAATCCACCCAGTGGCTGTCCAGCTGGAGTTACTAATAATTTACAAGCGGTTTTGTCTCATCAAACGGCAAGGCCGCTTTTTTGTCCCCCTTTGGGTGGACTTGATGGAAAAGAAACCCTCATGGTACAATGAAGAAAAAAGAAAGGAATCACAAAGCTCTATGAAATTTTTGCATCTGTCCGACTTACACCTGGGACGAAGATTGTACGAGATGGATTTAACCCAGGACCAGGAGCATATTCTGGCCCAGTGCGTCCAGATGGCGGTGGAGCACCAGGTGGACGGGGTGCTGGTGGCGGGGGATGTGTATGACCGAAGTGTGCCCTCGGTGCAGGCGGTGAATCTGCTGGATTTCTTTTTCACCCGGCTTTCCCAAAAGGGAATACCCGTTTATCTCATCAGTGGCAACCATGACAGCGCAGACCGCCTTGGCTTTGGTGCCGCATTGTTGCAGGATAAAGGGGTGCATCTGGCCAGCAATTTTGGGGGCTGTCTGGAGCACTATCTGATGGAGGACGAGCACGGCCCACTTCACCTTTGGGCGATTCCTTTTTTGCGCCCCAGCATGGTGCGAAGTGCCTGGCCGGAGGAGTCGGTGGAGGACTACACCCAGGCGGTGGCTTTGGTATTGAAGCACTCCGGTGTGGATATGGGACAGCGGAATGTGATTATGGCCCACCAATTTGTGGTTGCGGCGGGACAGACCACCGAAACATGTGAATCCGAAACCCTAAGCCTTGGGACGCTGGACCATGTGGACGCATCCGTATTTGATGGGTTTGACTATGTGGCACTGGGTCATATCCACAGCCCTCAAAAGGTGGGCAGTGACCGGGTGCGGTACTGTGGTTCGCCACTGGCTTATTCGGTAAGCGAGTGGCGGCATCAAAAGGGGGCGGTGCTGGTGGAGCTGAAAGCCAAAGGAGAGGTGGAGTGGCAGGTATTGCCCTTTTCGCCCCTTCGTGCCTTGCGCCGGATTGAGGGAACGCTGGAACAACTTTTGGAGCATGCAATCCCCAGCGAGGACTATTTTTATGCGGTGCTAACCGATGCAATCGCCCCCATGTATGCGGCACAGCGGCTTCGCAGTGTGTATCCCAACCTTGTAAAGCTGGAATTTAAACCAGAGGGCCGTCAGGAAACCATAGAGAGCCAGTTAAGCTGGAATGGAGGGCGGAGTATGCCCAGCGCCATGGAGCTGTTTGCGGAATTTTATGAATCGGTTCACCACCGCCCTTTGAGCCAGCAGGAGCAAACCTTGATGCAGACACTTTTTGAAACCTTGGAGGGAGGACAGGCGGATTGAAACCGATTTCCTTAAAAATGGTGGGCTTTGGCCCATATGCCGGAACACAGCAGGTGGATTTCAGCCAGCTGGGCGAAAAGGGGCTGTTCCTTGTAACAGGGGACACAGGTGCGGGCAAAACCACCCTGTTTGACGCTATCTGCTATGCCCTGTTTGGCAAGCTGACCAGCTCTGTCCGGGATGAAAAGATGATGCGAAGCGACTATGCCCCGCCGGAACAGGAAACCCGGGTGGAGCTGGTGTTTGAGCATCGGCAGAAGCTGTACCGGATTGTGCGTGTGCCGGAACAGATGCGTCAAAGCAAAAAGAAGAAAAACGACGATTACACCATGGTCAAGGTGCGTGCCCAGGCACAGCTGTACCAGCTGGAAGAGCAGGAGCAGGTGATGGCGGACGGGGTGCAACAGGTGGACAGTGCGGTGTATGAGCTGTTGCGCATCCGGCTGGAACAGTTCCGTCAGATTGCTATGATTGCCCAAAACCAGTTTTCCCAGCTATTGCATAAATCCGGACGGGAGCGCACCGAGGTGTTGCGGCAGATTTTTGGCACCCAGCTGTACCAGATTGCCCAGCTGAAATTAAAAGAAATGGCGGCACAGTGTCGGCAGGAGGGCAGTCAAAGCCAGCAAGCACTGCGGCAGGCCATTGGGGGAATTCGCTTGCCAGAGCCAGCCCCGGAAGCACTGGCGGGGATTCTGCAAAGCGACGACCCCATCTGGCAAACGGAGCAACTGCTTGCGGCATTGGAAGAACTGTGCCAGCAGGACACTGAAAAGCTGGAACAAATCCGTGGGCAGATTCAAAAGGACTCGGCAGAACACCAGCACTGGCAACAAGTACAACAGACCGCCCACCGCTGGCAGGAATTGACCACCCAGAAGCAGACCGTGGAACAGCAGTGGCAACAGCTGGAACAAAAAGCCCCCCTGATGCAACAGAGGGAACAACAGCTGAAACAGTGGGAGTATGCCACGGTGCAGATGTGGCCTGTCCACCAAAAAGCCACCGGGGCAGAAAAGGAGCTGGAAAAGGAAGCAGAGCGTCAACGGCAGTGCGCCACCCAGTGGGAACAGCTGAAAAGCCGGGAACACGAGATGGAGCAGCTGGTGGCAGAGGTGGAACGGGACAGCCAGCAGGAAAAGGAATGGCTCTTAAAGGAAGAACAGCTACGCCGCCAGATGCAACTGCTGAACCAGTGGCAGGAACTTGCCCAAAAGGTGGATGCCCACCAGCAAGCCATGGAACACCTGGAAGCAGATTGCCACAAAATACAAGAGCGAATCCAGGCGCAAAACGCCCAGCAGGAGATGCTGGAAAAGAGGGTGTCGGACCAGCCGGAACTTCAGCAACAACTTCACCAGCTGGAAAGCCAGCGGGAGCAGTGGAACCATCGGCTGAGCCAACTGGAACAGGTGCGGTTGCAGATGCGCAAGCTGAGCCAAGCCCAAAAGGAAACCCAGACCGCCCAGGAGCAGTTTACCCAGGTACAGCAAGCTTTGGACAAGCTGCAAGAGCAGTGTGCCGATGCACAAAGAAGCTACTGGGCCAATCAGGCCGGGGTGTTGGCAGAGACGCTCCGCCCAGATGAACCCTGTCCCGTTTGCGGTTCGGTGCATCATCCAAACCCGGCGGTGCATCAGTCCCAAGAGGTAAGCCTGGAACAGCTGGAGGAACTGGAACAGCAAAAATCCCAGATGGAGCAACAGCGCAACCAGGCCGCCCAGCTTGCCTATGTGGCACAGGCCAAATCCACCCAGCTTCGTGCCCAGTATCTGGAACAGGCGGCTTTTGCCATCGCCCTTTGCCAGCCGGATGCAGTCCCCACTGAGGACGCAAAGGAAATCAGCCAGCAGGTGTTAAACTGGCTGAAAGAGGGTGCATCCAGGCTGGAACAACTGGACAAAGAGCAGAACGAAGTAACCGACAAACTGGCGCAGCTGCAACAGGCGGCGGTACAGCTGGAGCAGGTGCGCAAAAACCGGGAGCAGTTACAGCAAACCCTGCAAAGTAGGCAAAACCAGCAGGCCCAGATTGCGGGACAGCTGGAGGCAAGTCAGGCCCAGATGGAAGCACTTTCTGGGGAGTTGCCGGACATCGATGCCCAGCAGATTGCCCAGCAATGTGGCCAATGCCAGCAAACCCGCACGGCACTACAGCAAGAGATTGCAAGAAAGCAGGCGGAGCACCAGTCCTATACCGCCCAGAAAGAAGCCGCATTACGGCTGTACCAGGAGCAGTGCAAGCGGGTGGAGCAGTGCCAGCAGGAAAGCCAGCAGGCATGGCAGGTATGGCAGAAGATACTGGACGAGTCTGGCATGAGTTTGCAGGTGTTTGAGCAAAGCTGTAAAACCGGAGAGGAATTAACCCAGGCACGCAGGGAGTGGCAGGTATTTTTGGAGCAGAAGACCCACCTGCAAACCCAGCGGCAGACCCTGCACCAGCAGATGGAACAGCTGGAACAGACAGGACTTTTGAAAGAAGCACCCCAGGCAGAAGAGAAGCTGGCCCAGCTGCAAATCCGGTTGGAAGAACAGGACACAGAGCGTCAGCAGCACGCCACCCGGCTGGAAATCAACCAGCAGGCTTTGCGCCAGATTGATGCGCTCTATCGCCAAAGCCAGCAACAGCAACAAAAACAGCAGCTGGTGGAATGCCTGAGCGCCACCGCCAACGGAACCCTGTCCGGTGGGCTGGGCAAGCGGCAGTTTGAACAGTACGTGCTGGGGGCTTATTTTGCGGATGCGGTACAGGCCGCCAACCAGCGACTGTTTGCCATGACAGGCGGCCAGTATGAACTGCAATGCCACCTGCAAAAGGACAGCGAAACCAAGGATACGTTGGATTTGGATGTAATGGACCACTACACCGGAAAAATCCGAAGTGTGGGCAGTCTGTCCGGCGGTGAAACTTTCCAGGCCGCCCTTGCCTTGGCGTTGGGACTGTCCGATGTGATTCAAAGCTATGCAGGGGGAATAGAGATTGACACCCTGTTTATTGACGAGGGCTTTGGAACGCTGGACGAGGACAGCTTGGAAAAGGCAATTCAGACCCTGCACGGACTCAGCCAGGACAACCGGCTTGTAGGTATTATCTCTCATGTGCCGGAGCTGAGAACCCGGATTGAAAAACAGCTGGTGGTGCGAAAAAACAGCAGTGGAAGTACGGTTCACCTGCGGTTTTTGTAAAGGATTAAGCATCGTATTCCCATCCAGTCATTGGAACAATAGAAAAACCCCTGATGCCTTCTTGTTAAGGGAAAGCATCAGGGGTTTGTTTGTGCTGGTTATTCTGGGGCAGATTCAGCATTTGGAATGCCGAACGAATACCCCAGTTTTTTGTGAAGTGCCATGGCAAGCAAGGTGAGGGAACAGGTGCCGATGCCTGCCATCCAGAACCAATGGGCAACACCAATCGTTTCCGCCACGGGGGATGCGATGATCAGCCCAATGGGCATGGAAACCGAAGCCGCCAAAGAGACAAGAGAAAAGGCTCGGCCCATCTTTTCCGGCGCAATGGTAGTTTGCATATAGGCAATCAAGGGGATGCCGTGGAAGTTGGATGCAACGCCCATCAACCCGCACACCAAGGCAAAGATAACCCATCCCTGCATGGTGGGAGGGAGCAGTCCTCCGATGCCGGCGGTAAGTCCCACCCCAAGTAAGCCCAGATAGGCCACAAGAAGATGCCGTTTTACCTGGAGAAGATTGCCCAGCACAAAGGCGGAAATCATCATTCCAAGAGCATAAAGCACCTCTACTGCACTGGCATGCCAGGCTGTGGCCTGAAAATGGTCACTGCTCATCAAGGGATAGAAGGAGGCGAGGGGAACATAGAAAATCATGGTGATGATCTGGGTGGCGGTAATCAGGGTCAGTGCTTTATCTGCCTTAAATACCTCCACCCCTTCCCGGAATTCCCGGCGGGCATCCCGTTTTTCGTGCTCCACACGTTCCATGGGAGCGACCTTCGCAAGTGCAAGCATGGCGCTGGCAATCAGTGCGCAAAGCAGATCGGTGAGCAGGAGCACCGGCAGGGGAAAAGCGGCATACAGTGCCGCACCGATGGCAGGGCCCAGCAGGAAAGAGCCGGACATGACCATCTGGTTCCAGCCGCCCACCTTGACCAGTTCATCGCTGGGGACAAACTGGGGAACCATGGCCTGAAAGGCGGGTTCGTGGAATGCCTCCCCCATACTGCGCATAAACAGAATCAGCAAAGCGCTCCAAACGGGAAGGTCATACCGCCAAAGCAGAATGGAAAACACGGCGGCACACAGACCAATGAATAAGTCTGCAAGGATGCAGACCAGCTTTCGGTCATAGCGGTCGGCCACAATGCCTGCAACCGGGCTGAGCAGGGTGGCGGGCACAAAGGCCACAAGACCGGAAAGTCCCAACATAAGGGCGGATCCAGTTTCGCTGGAAATCCACCAAATCAGGGAGAACTGCACGGCGGAGCTTCCCACCATGGAGGCAAGTTGGCCGATGGAGATGGTAAAAAAGGCGCGCTTCCAAGAAGCTTGCATGAGAAATTCCTCCTTTTGGGGGAAGGTGAAAATGTGAGAAAATGCCCCAATAATCCGGGAGCTGGATTACAGACGGATATGCTGGGGCACGCCGTTCACAAAGATGGGAAGCTGTTCGCCCTGAATCAGGGGACGGGCATAGGCTTCAAATTCAGCGGTCAGCTGGGTGCCATCCTCGCTAATCCAGGAGCGGGGGATGACCTTTTCCTTGTTTGCCACTGCTTGCACATCCACGGTTTGGCAGATGGACTGATAGGGTACGTTGGACTGGCGAATGATGGCACTCATACGGCCGGTTTCGCCGTTCAAAGCGGCCTGTACTGCCGCGCCGCCCACCTGGAAGGACTCGTTGATGTCAATCCGGCTGGTCAGGTGGCTGGCACAGCGTTGCAGAGTGGAAAACTCGATGGCACGAGTCTTACAGCCCAGATGCTGCTGAATCAGTCCGGCCAGATAGCGGCTGGTGCCGGAAAGAGCGGCCTTATGACCAAAGGCATCCAAAGGACCGGACTCGCCCCCAAGGTCACACAGGAAGGTGCCGTCCTCGGTTTTTACGCCCTCACTGGCGGCGATGATGATGTTGTTTTTCTCCCGGCGGATTTTCTCCACCTGCTCCAAAAAGCGGGAGGTGGAAAAGGCCACTTCCGGCAGCAAAATCATGTCCGGGCCGTCGCAGTCGTCGCCCTTTGCAAGGCTGGCGCAAGCGGCAAGCCAGCCCGCATGTCGGCCCATGATTTCTGCAACGGTAACGCTTTGCAGGTCGTACACGTTGGAGTCACAAATCAGCTCCTTGGTAATGGTGGCGATGAACTTACCTGCGCTGGCAAAGCCGGGGGTGTGGTCGGTGAGCATCAGGTCATTGTCGATGGTTTTGGGCACACCGATAAACCGGATGGGGCTGCCGATGGATGCACCATAGGCGGACAGCTTTGCGATGGTGTCCATGCTGTCGTTGCCACCAATGTAAAGCACGGCGTCAATTTCGTACTTTGCAAACAAGGCAAACAGCTTGTGGTAGACTGCCTCATTCTCTTCCGGGGTGGGCAGTTTGTAGCGGCAGCTTCCAAGATAGGAAGAGGGGGTGCGCTTTAACAGCTCGATGCTCAGGTTGCTTCCCAGTTTTTCGTCCAAATCCACCAGCTTTTCATCCAAAAGACCCTGAATGCCGTACTGCATTCCGTAAATTTTGCCAGCACCACTTTGACGAGCGGTGGCATACACACCAGCCAGGCTGGAGTTAATCACTGCGGTGGGGCCGCCACTTTGGCCCACAAGAAAATTCATACCCATGGTTTGTTGCACATCCTTTTTTGAATTGAGCGGTCAAAACCGCCCGTTTATAAGACACAATCGTGTTTCATTTTAGCTTATTTTCTGTTCTTTTGCAACTTAATTGCAAGCCTGTATGCCCGAATGGGGGTATATTTTACGCAAATCAATCAAACACAAATAGGGGAGATTGGGCTTGTACAGCGTTACATTATAGTTGTATTATATAAGGGGGGCGGGGCTGTGCTGTTTTGATATTCCAATTGCGGAAGGTTGTCCCCAAGGGCTATCTTCTGGCTGGAGAGGGACGTTGCACTTGCCTTTTCTCCGGGAGGATACTGCCATGCCCAGATACGTTTGGCAGGAGTTAAAAAATAAAAGTTTGGAGGAAACCGAGTATGTTAGGAAATTTTTCTTATTGCAACCCTACAAAGCTTTATTTTGGAGATAAATCCCTCCAGTACCTGAACACGGAACTGCCCAAGTACGGTAAGAATGTGGTGCTGATTTATGGCGGCGGTTCCATTAAAAAGAATGGCATCTATGATGATGTTATTCGGATTTTGAAGGACAATGATAAGAATGTTGCCGAGATTTCCGGTGTTATGCCAAACCCCACCTTACCCAAATTGTATGAGGGCATTGAAATCGCCCGCAACCACCAGGCGGATTTTCTGCTGGCAGTGGGCGGCGGTTCGGTGTGCGATTATGCCAAGGCAGTGGCTGTTTCGGTTCATTGCAAGCAAGACCCCTGGGAGAAGTACTTTCTGCGCTTTGAAGAACCGGACTGTGAAATTCTGCCGCTGGGCTGTGTGCTCACCATGGTGGGCACCGGTTCCGAGATGAATGCAGGCTCTGTTATCACCAATCCGGAGAGCAAGCAGAAAATCGGCCATGTATTTGCAGATGAAGAAGTGATGCCCCGGTTTTCCATCCTGAATCCCAAGTATACCCTCACACTGCCCCATTACCAGATGGTTGCGGGTATTTATGATATCTTCAACCATATCTGCGAGCAGTATTTTTCCGGTGAGGACGACAACACAAGTGATTATATCAGCGAAGGGCTGATGCGCTCTCTGCTTCATTCCAGCCGGATTGCCAACAAGAACCCTCAGGATTATGAGGCCCGCAGTAACATTATGTGGACGGCTACCTGGGCGCTGAATACCCTGATTGCAAAGGGCAAGTCGGAAGACTGGATGGTGCATATGCTGGGCCAGGCTGTGGGGGCTTACACCGATGCCACCCATGGTATGACGCTGGCGGCGGTTTCCCTGCCCTATTATCGGCACATTCTGCCCTATGGCCTGCAAAAGTTCAAGCGTTTTGCGGTGAATGTATGGGATGTGAACCCTGCCGGAAAGACGGATGAGCAGGTGGCCCAGGAAGGACTTGCGGCCATGGAAGCATGGATGCAGGAGATTGGTCTTGTGATGCATATCACGGAACTGGGCGCAAATGCGGATATGCTGGAGGGCATTGCGGATGCCACATTCATTCTGGATGGTGGCTATAAGGTTTTGTCCCGGGATGAAGTCATCCAGATTCTCAAGGAAAGCTTGTAAAATCTGGGGCAATACCACCAGAAATAAAAAGGTGCGAACCGTTTGGTTCGCACCTTTTTGTTTTGCAATCCCGGTTTATCCTGTCAGGGCAGACTGCCCGAAGATACCCGGTAACCAGCAAAGTGAATTTGATGGAATGTAGCAGAAAAGGATTAGTCCTTCTTCTTTTTCATGCTCTTCATGCGCAGGTCATGGTTCAGGATGCGCTTGCGGATACGCAGATTTTCCGGAGTAACCTCCAGCAGCTCATCGGGAGCCAGGAATTCCAGGCAAGCCTCCAGGCTCAGCTTGGAAACAGGAACCAGACGCAGGGCATCGTCAGAACCGGAAGCACGGGTGTTGGTCAGGTGCTTGGTTTTGCAGATGTTCACGCTGATGTCCTCGCCGGTGGGGGTGTAGCCGATGACCATGCCCTCGTAGACCTTCTCGCCGGGGGTAACAATCAGGGTACCACGGTTCTGTGCATTGTACAGGCCGTAGGTCACAGCTTCACCGGTTTCAAAGCTTACCAGGCTGCCGGTGCTGCGGCAGGAGATGTCGCCACACCATTCTGCATAGCCATCAAAGATGGTGTTCAGGATGCCTTCACCGTGGGTATCGGTGAGGAACTGGCTGCGGTAGCCAAACAGGCCACGGCTGGGCATACGGAACTCCAGACGGACACGGGTGCCCATGGGTTCCATGCTTTGCAGGATAGCACGACGGCTGCCAAGAGCAGTCATAACAGCGCCCTGGTACTCGGTGGGAGTATCCACAACCACACGCTCCATGGGCTCCATGATTTTGCCGTCCTCTTCATGGGTCAGAACCTTCGGGGGGCTTACCTGAAGCTCATAGCCCTCACGGCGCATGTTCTCAATCAGGATGGACAGGTGCATCTCGCCACGGCCCATAACACGGAAGGAGTCACTGGTGGCGGAATCTTCCACCTTCAGCGCAACGTCCTTCAGCAGCTCGCGCATCAGGCGGTCACGAATCTGACGGCTGGTAACGAACTTACCTTCCCGGCCAGCAAAGGGGCTGTCGTTTACCGCAAAGGTCATCTCCACGGTGGGGTCGTTAATCTTTACGAAAGGCAGAGGCTCCACGTTGGTGGGGGCGCACAGGGTGTTGCCAATGGTTACGTCGGTGATACCGCTGAATGCCACGATATCGCCAGCGGCGGCTTCCTCGGCAGGCTCACGGCCGTTGGCCTTGAACTCGTACAGCTTGGTGATACGGCCCTTGATGGACACGTTGGGGTCATGCCAGTCGCAAACCTGTACTTCCTGGCCTACCTTCATGCGGCCGTTCTGGATACGACCGATGCCGATACGGCCCACAAACTCGTTGTAGTCCACGCTGGAGCACAGCATCTGGAAGGGTGCGTCCGGGTCGCCTTCGGGACCTTTCACATACTCCAGGATGGTGTCGAACAGGGGCTTCAGGTCGGTGCCGGGCTCGTCCGGGCTGTAGCTTGCAGTACCTGCACGGCCGGAGCAGAACACCATGGGGCTGTCCAGCTGCTCGTCGGTGGCGCCCAGGTCCATCAGAAGCAGCAGAACTTCGTCGATTACTTCCTTGATGCGTGCGTCGGGACGGTCAATCTTGTTGACAGCAATTACCAGGTTCAGGTTCTGCTGCAAAGCCTTCTGCAACACAAAACGGGTCTGAGGCATACAGCCTTCCGCCGCATCCACCAGCAGCAGCACGCCGTTTACCATCTTCAGAACACGTTCCACCTCGCCACCAAAGTCGGCGTGGCCGGGGGTGTCCACGATATTGATTTTTACACCGTTGTAGGTGGTAGAGCAGTTTTTAGCCAGGATTGTAATGCCACGCTCCCGCTCGATGTCGCCGGAGTCCATGACTCGTTCTGCAACCTGCTGGTTTTCCCGGAAGGCACCGCTCTGTTTCAGCATCTGGTCCACCAGGGTGGTTTTGCCATGGTCAACATGGGCAATAATCGCAATGTTGCGTAAATCTTTGCGTTCCATAGTTATACCCTTTCTCGCTTGGTTTGACAATTAAAACTCTATAATTGTATCGCTTTTATAGACAACGATACCTATATTAAAGCAGTCAGAGCGGGTTTGTCAAGAATCACAAAACACAAAATTCATTTTTGTGCAGATTGGCGAGGGATGGGGGATAACAAAAAGAAAATAATAAAATTGAAAAAAAGTGCTTGCAATTTGCCCCGCAATCCGATATAATAAACAAGCCGAAAGGTTATGGACGGTTAGCTCAGCTGGTAGAGCATCTGCTTGACGTGCAGAGGGTCAGGGATTCGAGTTCCTTACCGTCCACCATTTAAAAAACCGCATTACAAGGCTGAAAATGGCTTTGCAATGCGGTTTTTCTTTGTTTTTGATTAGTAATAGCATGTAGTAGTTGGCAATGTTTTAGGCACAGAAATGGCACAGTAAAAGCACAGCTATGAAGAAGCGAGGCGAATAAGTGCAGCCTGGCGGATAAGTATGAAGAAAAGCCCTTACCGGAGCTATAAAGGCAATGGTGAGGGCTTTCGGTTTTTGTTACTGTTCGTGGCTGGCTCTGTCCCGCTCCATGGCCTCGTTTATGGCTCTGTTTATGAACGCGTTGACACTTTCGCCCTGTGCCTCTGCGTGGGCTTGTATTTCGGCCTTACGACCTTTTATAACCCGTATTTTGATTTCGTCCTGTTTGTCTATGTACACTTGATTCGCACGCTTCCTAGCTTCACTTATGGGCAATGTACGCACCTACCTTTCTAGCTATATTATATCATGTATATGTGTATGTGTACATGTATAAAATGCACTGATACATGGGTACATGTTTGTGCAGTATGTCAATTGAAATGTATGGGTACATGTATTATAATATAGTTGTAGCAAGGGAGCCGGAAAGGAGGCCGGCATGACAAGCAAACAATTTGAACAGCTTCCGAGAAGCCAACAAATCGAACGGTTTAACAGATACAAAAAAGCGGCTACTTGCTGTAACAAGTAACCGCATAACATAAGCCCTTAGCAACCAACTAAACAGGCTCCTTTGTTACTCTTATTGTATCAGAACCAAATATAAAATGCAAGAAAAATTAAGCTGCTGGACAGCCGAAAGCCCCACAATCGGCGGCCCATATCCCTGTGAGTTTACGAACAATAGCCAGGAAGATGACCGCCGGGCAGTTTTACAATGAGAGGACTAGAC
>JAHLFP010000014.1 GCA_018883715.1 Candidatus Allofournierella pullistercoris
GGGGGCATACAGGAGATAAAGAGGAGCCAGATATGGATCAAAGTTATCGAAAAACATTAGAGCTGGAAAAAATTCTGGAGCGTGCGGCCCAGCTGGTACTTTGTCCCCAGGGCAAAGAGATGTTGTTGCAACAACAGGCAGGGGAGACGGTGGAGGATGTGCGCTTTGCTCTTTCCCAGACCGATGCAATCAATACCCTGCTTTTGAAAAATGGTTCTCCCCGTTTTGGCGGGGTGGACGGAGTGGACAAGGTGGTGCGCCGTGCGGTAAAAGGCGGCATCCTGTCCATGTCGGAATTGTTGCAGATTGCGGTTTGCCTGCGGAATTTTCAAAATTTGGTAAGCTGGTATCACCTTACCGAGCATGACAACCTGGTTGTGGACGATTTGTTTTATGCCCTCAGTCCTCAGCCGGATTTGGAGAAGAAAATTTCTGAGTCCATCCTCTCCCCGGACGAGATGGCGGACACCGCCAGCAATACCTTGTTTGAGGTGCGCCGTAAGATTCGGTCGGTGGAAAATTCCATCCGGGACAAGCTGGATAGCCTTATCAAAAACAGCCAAACCAGCAAATACTTACAGGATGCAGTGGTATCCCTGCGTAACGGACGGTTTGTAGTTCCTGTAAAAGCAGAGTACCGAGGCGAGGTGGGTGGTGTCATCCATGACGTGTCCTCCACCGGCTCCACCGTCTTTGTGGAGCCCACCGCCGTGGTGGAAGCGAATGCCAAAATCATGCAGCTGAAAAGCCAGGAAAAGGCGGAAATTGAGCGGATTTTGGCCGCCTTTACCGACCAGGTGGCACAGATTGAACCCATGTTCCAGTTCAGCTACCAAGCCATGCTGGAGCTGGATATTCTGCTGGCAAAGGCAAAGTTGGCACTGGAGATGCAAGCCTATATGCCAAAGGTGGCGGACGGAGTTTGGTTTGACCTGAAAAAGGCCCGCCATCCCCTGATTGATAAGGAAAAGGCTGTGCCCATTGATTTGTCCTTGGGGCAGGGATATGACACCTTGGTGATCACAGGCCCCAACACAGGCGGTAAAACCGTAAGCCTTAAAACCGCAGGTTTGCTGTGTGCTATGGCGCAACATGGCATGCTGATTCCCGCCCATGAGCAGAGTACGGTTTGCGTGTTTAAGGAATATCTGGTGGACATTGGCGACGAGCAGAGCATCGAGCAAAGCCTTTCCACCTTTTCCGGTCATATGAAAAAAATAACCGGAATTTTACAGCATGCAACTCGGCGAACCCTGGTTTTGCTGGATGAGCTGGGAGCAGGTACTGACCCGGCGGAAGGTGCGGCCCTTGCGGTGAGCATCATCGAGCAGCTGCGCAGTCAGGGGGCGCTGATTATGGCCACCACCCACTATGCGGAGATGAAGGTCTTTGCGCTGGAAGCTCCCGGTGTAATGAATGCAAGCTGTGAGTTTGACCTGGAAAGCCTGCGCCCCACCTATAAATTAAGCGTGGGTGTACCGGGCAAGTCCAACGCATTTTTAATCAGCGAAAAGCTGGGAATTCCCCATGCGATTATCCAAAAAGCCAAAACCCATCTTTCCAGCGAGGACAAGCGGCTGGACCAGGTGCTGGCACAGCTGGATGATTTGAAGCTTCAGCTCAAGGCAAGCCAGGACGAAGCGGAACAACTGCGCAACCAGGCGGAAACTAAGCTGGAAGCGGCCCAGAAAAAATACGATGCCTTGATTCAGCAAGGTGAAACCGAGCTGGAAGCCGCCCGCTTAAAGGCACGGCAGATGACCCAGCAGGTGCAGGATGCGGCCTATGCCTTGAACGATGAACTGCGCAAACTGCAACGGGATGAAAAAGCAAGTGCCGCCCAGCGTGCCGCCCGTGCAAGGGAGATTGCCCGCAAGGACAGCGAAAAGCTGTTTAACACCACCGACGTGGTGCATGAGAGCAAAAAGCAGTTTGTACCCTTAAAACAGGTGAAGGTGGGCCAGGAAGTGGTGATTGCGGACATTGACCAAACCGCCACCGTGGTTTCCCTTCCGGACCGAAACGGCCTTGTGGAGGTGCGAGCAGGTATCTTGAAAACCAAGGTTCCCCTGAGCAACCTGAAAGCACCGGACAAACTGAAACAACCGGCGCAGAAAACCACCAAACAGCCCACCCGAAGCACCTCGGTTCAGCGGGTGCAACGAAAGGCCAGCATGGAAATCAATCTGCTGGGTATGACGGTGGATGAAGCCCTGATGGAAGTGGACCAGTTCATCGACCATGCGGTGATGAACGGACAGTCCATGGTGTACCTGATTCACGGCAAAGGCACCGGCGCATTGCGCAAGGCCATCCATGCCCATCTGCGGGGGCACCGGAACGTGAAAAGCTTCCGCTTGGGACAGTACGGAGAGGGTGAATCCGGCGTTACCGTGGTCGAACTGAAATAATAAGTATCAATATAAAGCACCCCAGCGAGTGGTTTTCTCGCTGGGGTGCTTTTGTCACAACTGGGAGCGAATCCGTCCCATTACCTGTTTTTCCAGTCGGCTGACCTGGGCTTGACTGATGCCGATTTCCTGCGCCACCTCCATCTGGGTTTTACCCATCAGATAGCGAAGTTGCAGAATCTGCTTTTCCCGACTTGGCAGTGTGTGCAGGGTATCTTTTAGCATAATGCCGCTAATCCAGCTTTCCTCAGAATCAGTGCCGCCCACCTGGTCCATGACATACAGGGTATCTGTGCCGTCGCTGTACACAGGTTCATACAAGCTGATGGGCTCCACCACACTTTCCAGTGCAAGGGTCACGGTGCGCAAGGGGAGTTCCAGCCGCTGTGCCACCTGTTGCAAGGAAGGCTCTTTGCCCAGTTCTTTTTGTAGCTGTTCCTTTGTCTGCATGGCATGGTAGGCCACATCCCGCACCGAACGGCTGACCCGCATGGTGTTGTTGTCCCGCAAAAAACGGCGAATTTCCCCCACAATCATGGGAACGCCGTAGGTGGAAAAACGTACATTCAAGCAAGGGTCAAAATTATCAATGGCTTTGATTAAACCAATGCACCCCACCTGAAATAAATCGTCCATGCACTCGCCCCGTCCTGCAAAACGCTGGACAACGCTGAGAACAAGGCGGAGATTGCCTTGTATCATCCGCTGACGGGCCTTTAAATCACCCTGCCGGGCAGCCAGCATCAGCTCTTTCTTTTCCGACTCTTTTAAAACCGGAAGATGGGATGTGTTCACACCGCAAATTTCTACCTTGTTGTAAGGCAATACATTCACACTCCTTGCCAACACCGATGGGTGTTGACAGAAGTATGGCCTTTGGGATGGGGCAATAACCCAGTCAAATATTGCCAGCCTGCACCTTGTTGACGGCGAGTGCATACAGTGGAGCATTACAGACAAGGGAGGGCAACGCGATGATAAGCAGTGAACTTATCTTACTGCTGGTGGCGGCAGGGCTTGTACTGGTGGCACTGGCGGTATTTGTGTGGAGTATGTACCATGATTCCATACAGTATGAACGGCTGGAAATGAGCACCCCGGTATTTGACCGGGCCGGATTTTCCATGGATTCTTTGCCGCAGGAAAGCTATCTGCGTCTGGAGCGCATCTATCTTTTGGGACGTAAGGTGGCGCAGATGGAATTTTTTATCCAGCCCCAGTGGACGGCTTGGCTCCGGGTGGCAATGCACGGACAGGAACTGCGGCTGGAAGATTGGGCCATGCCGGAGTTTGACCAGCTTGCCATGCGGGTGGTGGACGGTGTGCGGGTGGAACTGCGACAGGAACAAAATGGTGCGGTGCTAATCCAATGGGAAAAGGATGGCTTCGACTATGCCCTGTATCTGCCCCAGACCGAGATGGGACTGGCGGGAGGTATGATGGAAGTGTTTGTCACCGACAGCCATGCCAAGTATCAGTAAGTGGCTTTTGGTGCGATACGATAAGGGAATTGTTGCAGTTTGTGGTTAGAGGATATGTTCCAAGTCCTGACGCAGGCGCTGGATAATCCGTTTTTCCAGCCGGGAGATATAACTTTGGGAGATACCAATGGCATCTGCCACTTCTTTTTGGGTGCGCTCAATTCCATCCAAAAGGCCAAAGCGCATCTGCATAATGGTGCGTTCCCGGGCGGAAAGGCGATTCACTGCCTGGCGCAGCATATCCCGCTCCGCATCCTGCTCCAGCCGCTCACCAATCAGGTTTTGGTCACTGCCCAGAATATCCGACAAAAGCAGCTCATTGCCGTCGGCATCGGTGTTCAGTGGCTCGTCAATGCTGGTTTCCTGCCGCCGGTTGCTGCTTTTGCGCAGATACATCAGGATTTCATTCTCGATGCAACGGCTGGCGTAGGTGGCCAGCTTGATGTTTTTGGACGGAGAAAAGGTGTTCACCGCCTTAATCAGTCCAATGGTTCCGATGGAAATCATGTCCTCCACCGAGGTGGTGGGGCTTTCAAATTTTTTGGCAATGTAAACCACCAGCCGCAGGTTGTGGGTAATCAAGATGTCCCGGCAACCGGGGCGGCCTTCCTCCAGTTGGGCAAAGACCAGCCGTTCCTGCTCGGCGGTTAAGGGGGGTGGCAGGGTGGCAGGGCCGTTTATGTAATAGACGGAATCCGGTCGGCGCAGCCAGTTGCAAAACCGCCAACAGAGCCGGGATACAAAATCAATCAGGTTTGAAAACACAAAAAAGACTCCTTTCCAGTGAAATTTATAATAGCCCTTCGCCTATCAATGCTTGAAATTGACCGGCGGATAGGGGTTGGTCGGTGAATACCACCAGCATTGGGGTGGCGCTGGCAAGACAGTGGTCGTCCACTGTTTCCAGTTGTACCCCCTCCAGCGCAGGAAGGGTGCGGGTTCCGGTGGCGGTGGCACAAGGAATCAGCCGAAGTTTGCAATCCGCAGGGGGGACAGCATTGCCACCTTGCAGAAAGTCCTGAACAAAGGGTTGCAGGTCCGGCGGGATTAACCCCTTGCCATAGGGATAGTGAATCATTAGGGCAGGTTTTCCGGTGAGAGGGTCTTGCAGTAAAAAGCCACTGTCCACAAGGGCCTGCACCAAAATGGGGGAGTAGGGCGGGGTATGAAGCTGTAGAGTCAGCATACGCTGGTGACTGGAGGGTCGCCCAAACAGCCAAACAAACACCCGCAAAACCAGATACACCCCAGCGGCACATGCCACAATCAAGGTGGGGGACAGGGGAAGGTAGACGGAGAAGTTGTTGCTTTGCATGCCGGAAATGGGTGCATTTTCCGCCGCCCACAGTACCCCGCCAGCTAAAAGCAGATTGAGAACAAAAAAGCAGAACATCTGCTGTAAACTCAGCCGCCAGCTTCGAAATCCAAAGGCAATGCGGCAGACTGCAAAGGCAGTTCCAGCTTTGTATAAAATTCCCAGCAGAAGGGGCATGGTGGGCGCCAGCAAGCTGAGGGTAAATAGGGCCGCCAAGGCCGCCCCGCCCATACAGCGGCTGGCCCGTGCAGGGCTGGCACACAGCAAACTGGTGGCACGAAGCAAAAGATAGGCGATTAAAAAGTTTACAATCAGGAGTACATCCAGGTAGATTACGGTTTTCACGGACAACTCTCCTTTCCCTTTGATTGTACCCATCCCCGTTGGCGGAAGCTGTCAAAAAAGAAAAACCGCCTGCCCCCATACCTTTAAATGGGGACAGACGGTTTTGATTTAACTTAAAAAGGATTCCTTCAAGGGAATGCCGCAGGTGTTCAGCGCCCGAACAAGGGAGCTTCCACCCTTATAGTGGATGCCGGTAATGCCAAAATCATAGGCGGCAAGGGTGTTCACCTTGGTGTCATCAATAAAGATAGTTTCCTTTGGGGTCAGCTCGTATTTGTCCAGCAAAGCCTTGTAAATCTCCGGCGAGGGCTTGTTGATGCCCACTTCACAGGAGGCCACCCCGCCATCAAACAAGGTCCAGAAATCCCGCTGGGACAGCATTTCCAAGGTGTGGGGAGCGATGTTGGACAGATAGTACAGGGAAAAGCCCATGGTTTTCAACCGTTTCATAATCTGTACCGTGCGCCGTTTGGTTCGCAGGGTGCGCATCCAGTCATCCAGTACGCTTTGCACCTCAAACAGACAACCGGCCTCGGTGGCTTGCTGCTCCATGGTCTGGTAGGCTTGTTGCCAGGGCAGTTGACCTGCATCCATCAAGGCCCATTCCTTGCTGCCGAAGGTTAAATCATACACCTTGTGTTCGATGGTTTCGTTGTAAAAACGATCCAGCAGAAAGCTGCGGGGGTTAAAATCTACCACCACACCGCCCAGGTCAAAGACAATGTTTTTGTACATAACTGGCAATCTCCTTGTTTTGGCACTGCCCCCAAAAGGGCATTTTCTTCATTATAACACAGCTTTTTAGCCTGACAAGTGCGGGAAACCGGCAACACCCCCCACCCTGGCGGCATACAATAATAGGGAAAATCGACCAAAGGGAGGTACTTATGACAGGACAAGAGTTGTTTCGCAAGGATGTAATCCAGCTGGGACAGGGAGCAAAGCTGGGACGGGTGGACGATGTTTGGTTTGAGGAAGCCACCTGTCAGCTGCAAGGGGTTATCCTGTATGCCCATCCCCGCTGGATGTTTTGGAAAAGCAAGGAACGGGATTTATTGATTCCCTGGAATCGGATTGTTTCCATCGGCCAGGATGTGATTTTGGTGGAATTGGAAGAGGAAATGCTGGAAAAAGACTTGCATCAAGCAAAATAGGTCGATATAATAAAAAGAATAACAACATAGGGAACAGCAAGGGCGGCACGGACGGAACTTTTCCGGGTGCTGCCCTTGTCTTGCCCCAAAGGAGGAACTGCTTCGTGCAACACACGAGCTTACGAAAAACCGACGCCATCATTCGCTGGCTTCGCCGGGTTAGTCATTATGCAATGTCCCCGCTGGTGAGTTTGGTGATTTTAGTATGTAGCGAGTGGCTACATCGGGGGAAGCTGACCGGACAAGTCTGGACGGACAACATCTTGCCCCATCTGCCTGCTTACTTATTTACCTGGCTGTTGCTGGCCTGTGTCTACCAAAGTTTGGCAACTCTGACCCGGCGGCACTGGATTGCCACCCTGGTGACAGGTTTGCTGGGGTATATCCCTTGTATTATTACCTATTACAAGCTGAAACTTCGGGGAGAGCCGTTGTTTCCCTGGGACTTTTCCCAAATCTGGGAGGCCGCTGATGTGGCCGGGCAGGCAGGTTTGAGCATCTATCCCGCCCTGATTGGAGCCATCGCCGTACTGATTTTACTGTGCGTGGTGACTTTCTTTGTAAAAGAACCGGCAATCGGCTGGAAAACTCGTTTGCTTACAGCGGTGGGAACTGCGGGAGTGGGCGGCCTTGTGGTGGCTGTTTTTGTTATGTCCAACCTGTCCACCGCCATTGGCATTATCCCGGATATGTGGTTGCAGGACCGCTACTATCGCAATTATGGTGTTTTGGCAGGGTTTTTGACCAACATTCAAAACCTGAAGATTGAAAAGCCAGCCAATTACAACAAAAATACCATCCAGACCCTGCTGGACAGCCAGTCTCAAGCACCGCTGGTGGCAGGAAGCTATGCCGAACAGATTCAGCAGACTGCCCAGCAGCCCAACATTATCTTTGTGATGAACGAAGCTTTCTGGGATGTGTCCGAGCTGGAGGAATATGGGGTGGAGTTTGACCGAGAACTTACTCCGAATCTTCAGCGCATTAAGGAGCAGGCCGCATTTGGCCGGTTGTACAGCCCCAGCTACGGTGGCGGAACCTGCGATGTGGAGTTTGAAGCCCTTACTGGCTATTCGGTGGAGTTTTTACCCTCCGGTTCCAAGCCCTACCAGCAACATCTGACAAAGCCGGTGTTTGCGCTTCCTCGTTTTCTGCTGGAACAGGGCTATGCCACCCAGGCGGTGCATTGCTACTATGAGCGATTCTGGAGCCGGAACACCGCCTATCCCAACCTTGGATTTGAGGATTTTGTCTCCTTGGAAGATTTTGAAAATCCAGAGCGAAAACGCCTTGCAGACTGGAGCGGGGGACTTGTGAGCGATGCGGAGATGGCCCGCAAGATTGTGGAGCTGTGGCAGGAGCGTGACACGGACAAGCCTTACTTCCTGCACGCAGTCACCATGCAAAACCACACCGCTTATATGCCGGAAAACTATCCGGACGAGGAACGGGTGAAGGTGCTGCAAGCCCCCGACATGAGTGAAAAAACACTGGGTGCATTGGAGGATTTCGCCACCGGTGTGGCAGATGCAGATGCCATGCTGGGAACTCTGGTGGATTATTTTTCCCAGGTGGACGAGCCTGTAATTCTTGTTTTTTTGGGGTGACCACTACAATCCCATCGGCAACGGAACGGAACTATACACCGCCACTGGCTATGTGGAGGACGGCCGAACCGACCAACCCAAACTGCACCAGATGCCCCTGGTAATCTGGTCCAATTACTGGGATGAGCCGTTGGAACTTGGCACTTTGGCGGCCTATCAGCTGGCGCCCACCGTGCTACAGCTGTACGGCATGGAGCAGCCCGCCTTTTACAACTATCTGCTGAATCAATTTCAGGTATACCGCAGCCGCACCCGAGGCATCACCATTCTGCCGGATGAAACAGCCAGCTATGAGTTGAGCCAGGAGCAAAACACCTGGTTTGAACAGCATCGACTGTTGCAATACGACCTGATGTTTGGCAATGGCTATGCCAGCCAAGAATAAAAACCCGGGTACAGCAAAAAATATTTTTGCTCTGTGCCTTGTAAATCAAGAACGGGTGTGCTATACTGAAACGGCAATACGCACGCATTGCTTTGTTCCCTTGTGCCCATTTTTGGGTGGGGGAATCATGCATGCAATGCGGAGGTAAAACAATTATTTGGAGGATTTAAACATGGCAGTAGTATCTATGAAACAGCTCCTGGAAGCTGGCGTACACTTTGGTCACCAGACCCGTCGCTGGAACCCCAAGATGGCAAAGTACATCTTCACCGAGCGTAACGGCATCTACATCATCGACCTGCAGAAGACCGTTAAGAAGCTGGATGAGGCTTACAACTTCGTTCGCGAGGTAGCTTCTGAGGGCGGCGAAATTCTGTTCGTTGGCACCAAGAAGCAGGCTCAGGAGTCCATCAAGGAAGAGGCTCTGCGTGCTGGCATGCACTATGTAAACGCTCGTTGGTTGGGCGGTATGCTGACCAACTTCCGCACCATCCGTAAGCGCATCGACCGTCTGGAGCAGCTGCGCCAGATGAGCGAGGACGGCACCTTCGAGCTGCTGCCCAAGAAGGAAGTAGCTAAGCTGGAGCTGGAGATCGAGAAGCTGGAGAAGTTCCTGGGTGGTGTTAAGAACCTGCACGGTCTGCCCAAGGCTATCTTCATCGTTGACCCCCACAAGGAGCGCATCGCTGTTGCTGAGGCTCGCAAGCTGAACATTCCCATCGTTGCTATCGTTGACACCAACTGCAACCCCGATGAGATTGACTACGTAATTCCCGGTAACGACGACGCTATCCGCGCTGTTAAGCTGATTGCTGGCGCTATGGCTGACGCTGTTCTGGAAGGCCGTCAGGGCGAGCAGACCGCTCAGGAAGAGATCGCTGAGGCTGCTGAGGCTTAATTGCCTGTCTGATTGAACAACGAAAGGGGATAAATAAAATGGCTTTTACTGCACAAGATGTAAAAAACCTGCGTGAGCAGACTGGCTGCGGCATGATGGATTGCAAGAAGGCTCTGACCGAGTCCGGCGGCGACTTCGAAAAGGCTGTAGAATACCTGCGTGAGAAGGGCCTGGCTGCTGCTCAGAAGAAGGCTGGCCGTATCGCTGCTGAGGGTATGGTATACGCTACCGTTAACGGCAAGGTTGGCGTTGTGGTTGAAGTAAACGCTGAGACCGACTTCGTTGCTAAGAACGAGATGTTCCAGAACTTCGTTAAGGACATCGCTGAGGTTATCATCGAGAAGAATCCCGCTGATGTTGATGCTCTGCTGGCTTGCCAGATGGGCAACGACACCGTTGAAGCTGCTCTGAAAGAGAAAATTCTGGTTATCGGCGAGAACATCAAGATCCGTCGTTTCGAGCGTTACGAGGGCGTATGCTCTGCATACATCCACGCTGGCGGCACCCACGCTGTTCTGGTGGCTTTCAACACCAGCGACGAGATTGCTGCTAAGGCTGAGTTCGAAGCTTACGGCAAGGACGTGGCAATGCAGATTGCTGCTGCAAACCCCGGCTACCTGTGCGAGAGCGAGGTTCCTGCTGAGGTAATCGAGAAGGAGAAGGAAATTCTGCTGGCTCAGATTGCTAACGATCCCAAGAACGCTAACAAGCCCGACGCTATCAAAGAGAAGATGGTTCAGGGCCGTATTGGCAAGTTCTACAAGGAAAACTGCCTGGTAGAGCAGGAGTTCGTTAAGGACCCCGACCTGAACATTGCTCAGTACACCGAGAAGACCGCTAAGGCTCTGGGTGGCGAGATTGAGATTGTGAAGTTCGCTCGTTACGAGAAGGGCGAAGGCCTGGAGAAGAAAGTGGACGACTTTGCTGCTGAAGTTGCAAGCATGACCAAGTAAGCTTTCTTTCTGAAAGACTATAAAAAAGAGAGGCTCGAAAGAGTCTCTCTTTTTTGTTCTGTTTGGCCTTAGCGGGGCGGATAACGCTCCTTGGTGGATAACCCTTGGCTCTGCTTTTGGGCAAAATAAGAACTGTAGCGTTGGTTTTAAACATTCAAGCGTTCAGCATCCAGCAAAGCAAGAAGCAAATAGGGTCTTTGCGGCCGAAAAAAGTTTTTTACAATTAGTTGTCTCTTTACAGAGAAGAGCGCAAACCGTGGAGCTTTCTGAGTGCCACACAAACCGTAGGGCTTTCTCGGATGCCAAACAAGCGTTGGAGCTTTTTTGGCGGCTGACAAACCCTTGGAAAGGTGGATAGGCCCTGTGTGAGCGTTACTAGTGGCTCTTACGGGCAAAACAACCTTAAGAAAGGGGGTCAGGTAGACCGGTAACACCGCACTGCCCAGGGCCGGGTACATCCGGGCCCAGAGGCTTTACACCGGGCTCATTGACTCGCTTAGGGTCGGTTGCCTTTTGAGGCTGTTTAGGGCAATCTGTGGACTGCTGTGCACTGGGGCAGTAGGAAGGGCTGACAGGGTCTTGTGCATGCATTGAGAAGCGAGCGTGCTGGGTGTTCAGCTTGCGTGTAGCGGGTTGTTGAGGTAAATTGCTGGACAGATGTTCACAGAAAGCAGGGTAAAATTCTTCAAAGCTGGAATAGCAAAACATAAAAACAACTCCTTTTCATGAACTCCTGAAAATCAGGGTATATGGATAGAATGCCCAGTTTTTTTAAAAATATATGGAAAAAACAGGCGTATTCATAGAATGCGAAAATAGTTGTTGACAAAATGGTTGTGGCGTATTATAATAAACAACGTCGATGGCGAACAGCCAATCAGACGTCCGGGTGTAGCGCAGTTTGGTAGCGCGCTTGAATGGGGTTCAAGAGGCCGTGAGTTCGACTCTCGCCACTCGGACCAAAAGCCATCGGTCTTTGACCGGTGGCTTTTTTGTTGTTTGATAAAACTTGTCC
>JAHLFP010000015.1 GCA_018883715.1 Candidatus Allofournierella pullistercoris
GGTTAGAACGCTAGCCTGTCACGCTAGAGGTCGTGGGTTCGAGCCCCATCCGGGTCGCCATTTGCTGCTATGGCTCAGGTGGTAGAGCACATCCTTGGTAAGGATGAGGTCACCAGTTCGAATCTGGTTAGCAGCTCCAGCGTTAAAACTCCCTCTGAATTGGTTTCCAGTTCAGGGGGAGTTTTGTTTTAAACTTTAAACGGAGAGAACGGTGGAAAATTCACCGAGTAAATTTCCGGCGCTTGTCGGTTGTTGTCGATGGACAAACTTGCTGGTACAGTGAAACTGTGTCATACCCATGGAGTATCCTACTTTTGTTTTGTCAAAGGGAAGGGCGGTTGTAGAGGCCAACTTGTTTGCTGACTGCAAACAGAAAAAATAAAGGTGCAAGGATGCTCTATGAAAAATAGCGGAAAAATTTGCAAAAACATATTGACAAGATAAGAGAAATTGAGTATACTGAATAAGCACTAAGGAGCAAGCACATAGGGGTATAGCTCAGTTGGTAGAGCAGCGGTCTCCAAAACCGCGTGCCGAGGGTTCGAATCCTTCTGCCCCTGCCAAACAAAAGCCTGTAAACTAGCCAGTTTACAGGCTTTTTTCTTTTGTAAAACACGGCCACTACCCCTGAAACTACCCCTTAGAGAATGAAACGGAAAAGAACGTTATAGCAGGTGGGCCGCAAATGATGGGATAATCGCTTCCGCAGGGCCATTGCGGACTTATTGCAACGAGGGCTTTTTGTTTGCTGTAAAAGTAGCAACCGCAAAGGAGCGCAAAGTATACCATTTTGTCTGCGCAATTCTCGTGATATAATAAGTTCATGGTTCTAATTATGGGAAGCAATGGCAAAGTGGGCGCATTCGCAAATTCAATTAAACCCGCTTTACGGTAAAGAGGCTGTGTGCTTTGATGGAGTTCTGCCACCGGTGGGAGTGAAAAAACATTGTGCGCGGATGGCTTTAAAAGACCTGGGCGAACTACCAGAGGACGAAGGCAAATAAGCTGCTGCTACAGGTCAGATATAAGTAAGATGCAACAAGCCACTGGTGGTTGCCGCCACCGGACAAGTCCGGTCCCACCCACAACAGGCCGCTGCTCCAAGAGAGCGGTGGCTTGTTGCGATAAAATCAACGGATGCACTGTGCAATGAATCATAGCACTTACGGGTGCTGGTTCTTGGTTTAAGAACAATTTTTCACTTTTTCCATACAGCGGCCACCTGCAACTCATAAAAAGGGCTTGCTTGTGGCTGTTTGGGCGATACAGGAAAAAACTGAAACAAGTCCTTAAAAGTTTTACAAATCTGGACCCATACGAGGTGAAACCATGGATTACACAAAGGAAGAACTACAGGAATTATATCGTGCATCGTTTATCCGAAAAGAAGAGCTTGTTAAAGAATATCGTCGCACCCACAAAGTCCCCAGTCGAGGGACGATTTCTACTCCGGAAATTGAAGCGGAGAATGCGGAAATGAAACGCTTGTTTGGCGAATACTGCAAGCTGCGGGACAAGGGGTTGTTGTAACAAACCAATAAAAATACACCAATATCGAAACCACTTCCCATGACTGACAAGTTCATTTGTTCGCAGTGGAAAAACACGTGAGAAATAAAGCAGAGAATATTTGCGGAAATTTAGAAAAACAGGGGCAAAATCAAGAAAAATGGTAGACATTTCCTTTTAAATACGCTAGTATAAATACAATAATTGACAAAGGTTAGACTAAGTCAATCAATTCAGTTTATTGCGTGTGAGGGAAGTGAATAAAATGTACTATGGTATAGCCATGTGTACGTTGTTGTTACTGTTCTTTTTTTTTGGTAAGACAACCAAGTACCGACAGATTTTAATCGTGTTCAACAGTGTGGTGTGTTTGGCTTATATTTCCTGGCGCATCACGGCGATTCCTATTCACAACGGGATTGTAAGCTTTGTACTGGGAGTTGTTTTATACCTGGCGGAATTGCTGGGCCTTGTAGCCTTTTTTAACTTCCAGTATCTATTTATTGGGCGGTATCATCTGGAGAAAAAGACACTGGAGGATTTCGGGGATAAACCAGTGCCCTTTGTGGATGTGCTAATTTGCACCTATAACGAACCCCTTAGTTTGCTGGAAATGACCATCCTTGGCGCAAAGGGGATGGATTATCCCAAAGACCGCTTTAAAGTGCATATCTGTGATGATGGAAAACGACCAGATCTGGAAGCCATGTGCCGTAAGTATGGCATTGGCTATATTACCCGTGATGGAAATGAAGGGGCTAAGGCGGGCAATATCAACAACGCATTGGGTGTGATTCAAGGAGATTTGTTTGCGGTGCTGGACGCGGATATGATTCCCACCAAAAACTTCCTGAAACACACCGTGGGCTATTTCAGCAATGAAAACTTGGCCTTTGTCCAGACGCCCCAGGTGTACTACAACATGGATATGTACCAGTATAACCTACACCGGAAAATTCCCAATGAGCAGGATTTCTTCATGCGAGATATTCAGGAAGCAAGGGCCTCCCGCAATGCGGTGCTCCATGTGGGAACCAATGCGGTGTTTCGCCGGGAGTATGTGCTGGGCATTGGCGGCTATCCCACCTGTTCCATCACTGAGGACATGGCGGTGGGCATGCTGCTCCAGGCACAGGGCTATGACTCGGTGCTGGTAAACGAGGAACTGGTATATGGGCTTTCTGCCACCACCTTCGTGGAGCTTGTAAAACAGCGGGATCGCTGGTGCCGAGGGAACATTCAGGTGCTGAAGCACTATAACTTTTTGTTCATGAAGGGGCTTACCTTTGCCCAGAAGATTGCCTATCTGGACGGGGCGCTGTACTGGTTTGCAAACCTGCAAAAAATGGTCTTTATGTTGTGTCCTGTTATTTATCTGCTGACCGAGACTCAGATTTTGAATGCAGACCTTCTGGAGTTATTGAATGTATACACCCCCTACCTGATGGGACAGCTGCTGATGTTCCATTTGCTTTCCCCCAAGACACGGAGCATGAAATGGGCCCATTATTATGAAACCATTATGGCGCCCCACCTGTCCCTGTCCATCATCAAAGAGCTTTTGAATCTGAAGATCAAGTTCAATGTGACCTCCAAGGAAGTCACCATGGATAAAAAGCATTTCCAGGCGCAGATTGTATTGCCCCACATCGTGATTTTCGTCCTGACACTTCTGGCCTGGTTTGTGGCAGGCATCCGAGTTGGACGGGGAGATGCTCACATTGGGTCGTACCTGCTGAACTTTTTCTGGAGTGTCTACAACATGATGGGCATTGTGATTGCCCTGCGGGTGGCCTGGCAAAAGCCAATTTTCCGCAGTTTTGAGCGTATCCACCTGAAACAGCCCTATCCGGTTCTGCTGCGCAGTAAACGACGCTATATACAGGCGGAAATGCTGGATATATCCAACCAGGGCAGTTATCTAAAACTTTCCAGACAGGCCAATTTCAAGGAAGGCCAGCGGATTTACCTGTGCCTGAATGAGAAGCTGGAAGTGCCGGCCCATCTTGTGCGCGCCCAAAACGGATATGTGGCGTTGCAGTTTGATAAAATGTCCGAGCAATGCAAGGAAAGTGTGATGGAACTGCTGGTGGATAACCTGGCGCCCCATTACAAGGTGGCTCGCCCACAAAAAACTTTGTGATTTTCATGGGATTTCACGGTAAATAGCACCAAAAAACCACGACCGAACCCAGTGCAATGGGGAAAGGTCGTGGTTTTTGTATTATTTTTAGAAAAGAATGGGTTGCAAATTGAAAAAGGGTAAAAAATCTAGTATAATGTAACCTGTATGCACCTATTTAGAGGGTGCTGGAAAAATAAGACAAAAAACAAAGGAGCAGCATCCATGAAGCTGGAAGTTTTGGTGGCAATGCACAAATCAAGCCCGTTGCCCAGCGACCCGGTGTACCGGCCCATTCAGGTGGGGGCGGCACAGGCAGCTCCGCTGCCCATTCTGGGGATACTGCGGGATGAAGAGGGGGAGAATATCTCCCGAAAAAATCCCAATTATTGCGAGCTGACCGCCCTGTATTGGGGGTGGAAGCACAGCAAGGCGGACTATCTGGGGCTAGTGCATTATCGCCGATACTTTGGGCGCAGGGGAAAAGCCAGCGTCTGGGAGCGGATTGCCGGCGGAGAAACTCTGTTACAAAAGGCAGAAAAAACAGGGATTCTACTGCCCAAAAAACGCAATTACTGGATAGAAAGCAATTACAGCCAGTACGTCCATGCCCACCACCCGGAGGATTTGGACATTACCCGGCAGATTTTACAGGAAAAATTTCCCCAGTTTATTCCTGCTTTTGACCGGGTGATGAAGCGCACCAGCGGGCATCGGCTGAATATGCTTGTGATGCGCCGGGATTTGCTGGATGACTATTGCGCCTGGTTATTTGCTGTGCTGGAGGAGCTGGAAGCCCGGCTGGATATTTCCGCATACAGCAAAAACGATGCACGGGTGTTCGGTTTTGTAAGCGAACGGCTTTTGGATGTGTGGCTGGAAACCAGACAGTTGCCTTATGAGGAACTGCCGGTGCTCTGCACCGAGCCGGTGAACTGGTGGAAAAAGGGCTGGGCCTTTCTGCAACGGAAATTTACCGCAGGACAAAAGGGTAAGCCCGTTTGAGAGTTTGATTTGAGTTTAAGAGAGATAAAAGGAGAAGCATTATGGCAAAACAGTATGATTATCTGATTGTAGGCGCAGGTTTGTACGGGGCAGTATTTGCCCAGCAACTGACCCAGGCAGGCAAACGCTGCCTGGTGATTGATAAGCGTGACCATATTGCAGGCAATATCTACACCCACGAGATGGAGGGCATTCAGGTGCACCAGTACGGCGCACACATCTTCCACACCAACAATAAGGAAGTGTGGGATTATCTGGGCCAGTTTACCACCTTCAACCGCTATACCAACAGCCCGGTGGCAAACTATAAGGGCGAGATTTACAACCTGCCTTTCAACATGAACACCTTCAATAAAATGTGGGGTGTTATCACTCCCGCCGAGGCACAGGCCAAGATTGAGGAACAGCGCAAGGCCAGCTACACCGAGAATCCCCAGAATCTGGAGGAGCAGGCCATCAATCTGGTGGGCAAGGACATCTATGAAAAGCTGATTAAGGACTACACCGAAAAGCAGTGGGGCCGTCCCTGCACCCAGCTGCCCGCTTTTATCATCAAGCGCCTGCCCGTTCGCTTCACCTATGACAACAACTACTTCAACGCACTGTACCAGGGCATTCCCGTGGGTGGCTACACCGCAATGGTAGAGCGGATGCTGGAAGGTGTGGAAGTTCAGCTGGGCCAGGATTACCTCCAGAACAAGGACCAGTGGGATGCTCTGGCAGACAAGGTAGTGTACACCGGTCCCATTGATGCCTACTTTGCTTACAAGCTGGGCGTGCTGGAATACCGCAGTGTTCGTTTTGAGACTGAAGTGCTGGACGAGCAAAACCATCAGGGCAATGCGGTTGTGAACTACACCGATGCCCAGACTCCCTATACCCGCATCATTGAGCACAAGCACTTTGAGTTTGGCACCCAGGAAAAGACCGTCATCAGCCGGGAATACAGCGCTGAATGGAAGCTGGGCGACGAGCCTTACTATCCTGTAAACGATGAAAAGAACGGCCAGCTGTACGCTCAGTACAAGGAACTGGCACAGGCAGAGCCTCAGGTAATCTTTGGTGGCCGTCTGGGCGAGTATCAGTACTACGACATGGACAAGGTTGTGGAAGTGGCCTTGGCAAAGGTTCGTGGCGAGCTGGCTTAACGCAGAAAAGGAAACGATATGGAACGAATTGCCGCCGTTGTGGTGACTTATAACCGAAAAGAACTGTTGTTGCAGTGTGTACAGGCATTGCTGAACCAGCAGGACGCTGTCTGTGACGTTCTGGTGGTGGACAATGCCAGCACCGATGGTACACAGCAAGCGGTACAGCAGCTTGGCCACAGCCGACTGTATTACCAGAACACTCAAAGCAATTTGGGTGGCGCTGGTGGATTCCATTTTGGGATGAAATGGGCAGTGGAGCAGGGCTATGACTATGTTTGGATTATGGACGATGACTGTCTGCCTGCTCCCACCGCTTTAAACGAGCTGTGGCAGGCGCACCAGACACTAAAAGGTGGTTACGGCTTTTTATCCAGCGTGGTGCTGTGGAAAGACGGCAAGGAATGCCGGATGAATCGGCAAAAAATCAAGAAAAGCTACTACGAGCAGATTGAACTGCTGAGCCGGGGTATGGTGCAGATTGAACAGGCCACCTTTGTGTCCTTGTTCTTCCCCGCCAAGGTGATTCAGGCAGTGGGCTTGCCCCTGAAGGAGTATTTTATCTGGGGCGACGACATTGAATACACCCGGCGCATCAGTGTGCGCAACGGAATGCCCTGCTATCTGGTGGGGAAAAGCATAGTCACCCATCTGATGGAGCATAACACCGGCTCCAATTTGGCCACCGATGTACCCGGACGGATTGACCGGTATCGGTATGCCTTCCGCAATGAAAATTTCACCTATCGGCAGGAAGGGCTTCGGGGGATTGTGTACTACCTGGCTCGCTGTGGACTGAATTTTGTCCGGGTGGTGGCACAGGCGAAAAGCCACCGATGCAAGCGGATTTGGGTTCTGATTAGCAGCATGGTGAAAGGTTGCTTCTTCCACCCGGCGGTGGAGTACCCGGCATCCGGAACAGAGCAGTGAAGCCGTCAGAAATGTAAAAAATTGGTTCAAAGGAGAGAGCAAAGGAATGCAACGTAAGAAACCTTCCATTGCCAGGCGTCTGGTAAGCGGCGTATTGGCACTGGGGCTTTTGGCAAGCCCCATGACCGCTTGGGCGACGGAATATCCGCCGTCTGAGGTACTGGACATGACCTCTTTTGTGGAGCAGTTGCCGTCCGAGTCCCAGGTTGCTTTTGTTGAAGAACAGCAGGAGCAAATCCCGGAAGAAGCCCAGGTTGCCAGCATGCCCCCCCAGCAAGAGTCGGTTGAGCAGGATGCCCAGCAGGAGGAGAACTCTTCCGTGGATTCTGAGGCCCAGCAGTTGGTAACTCCTTCTGCGGATTATGAGGCTGAGCAGCCGGTGGTACAGTCCGAGAGTGAGCAACCCCAGGATGTGTCGGTGGAAGAATCCCAGCCGGTTGAAGCGGCGGCGCCTCAGCAGGAGCTGACTTTGGACAAGGACCAGCTGAAGGCCCTGCTGGAGGAAACCCTCTGGATGGGCGATAAGGATGAAGCGCAGATTCAGCAGCTGGCCCAGCAATTGGAACAGCTGGCTCAGATGCCTTTGACCCAGGACCAGACTCAGGACGCAGAATTGCAAGAACTTTTGAGCCAGCTGGCAAATGCACAGGTGGCAGTGGAGGATATGCGACTGGCATGGCAAGCACAGCGGGAAGGCTGGTTGGACGAGCTGCCCCAGACTGGCAAGGAAAATAGCTGGCGCTACCAAAACGGCGAGCGTACCACACTGGATTTGGGGCTGGACTTGCCAGAAGGGGTCAGCACCTTTTCCGTTGGGGGCAAATGGGGCATTGACGTAAGCCATCATCAGGGAACGATTGATTGGCAGGCGGTGAAAAATGCAGGCATTGACTTTGCCATTGTCCGCTTGGGATACGGTGATGATTTGACCAACCAAGATGACCGCCAGTGGCACGCAAATGTGGCCGCTTGCGAACGGCTGGGCATTCCTTACGGTGTGTATCTGTATTCCTATGCTGTTACATCGGAAATGGCGGTGAGTGAGGCCGCCCATGCACTGCGGCTGTTGCAGGGACATCGTCCTCAGCTTCCGGTTTACTATGATTTGGAGGAAAACCGCCAGCTGGTGGTGGGCAACAGCGGCCTTGCCGAGCTTGCCCGCATCTTCTGCACCACCATGGAGGCCGCTGGCTATAAGGCAGGTGTCTATGCAAGCCTGAACTGGTGGCAGTATTATCTCACCGACCCCATTTTTGAAAATTGGTCCCGCTGGGTGGCAGAGTGGCGCTCCAGTTGCAGTTATACCGGACGCTATGAACTGTGGCAGTACACCGACAACGGCAGAATTGCAGGTATTTCTGGCGCAGTGGATATGAACTACTGGTATGGAAATGACTGGCAGATTGCGGTTCCACAGCCCACTGGGCTGGCCGCATGGGGCACAACCCAGGGAAATGAAATTCAGTGGAATGCGGTGGCAGGTGCAAGCCACTACCGTGTCTACCGTAAAGAAGCAGGTGGAAGCTGGCGGATGCTGGCAGACGTAACTTCCACGGGCTATCTGGACACCAAAGCAGTTTCCGGTACGCAGTATTACTATTCTGTGGCGGCGGCCAAGCGGGAAAATGGCGCCAACCGCTGGAGTGTCTACGATACCATCGGTGCGGCGGCTATGTATGTGGCTCGTCCTACCGGGTTGCGTGCCTCTCAGTCGGGCGCAAAGATTGACGTAAGCTGGAATGCGGTGGCAGGCGCAAGCCATTATCGTGTCTACCGCAAGGAAGCAGGTGGTAACTGGCGGATGCTGGAGGATGTAACTTCCACCAGTTATGCGGACACCAATGTGAAGTCCGGCGTACAGTACCAGTACAGTGTGGCGGCGGCGAAAAAGACCAGCACAGGCAATGTTTGGAGTGGTTATGACACCACTGGCGTTTCCGCTGTCTATGTGGCGATGCCCACTGACATCAAGGTAAGTCAGGACAACAACCGTGTGACGGTAAACTGGAGCAAGGTGGCAGGTGCAACTCACTATCGTGTCTACCGCAAGGAAGCAAATGGTAACTGGCGGATGCTGGGGGATGTGACCTCCAACAGCTATACAGATGCAAGCGTAAAATCCGGCGTACAGTACAGCTACACCGTCTCGGCAGCAAAGAAAATCGGCGGGGTGAATTATTGGAGCGGATACAACACCACTGGTGTTTCCCTGTTGCATATTGCAGTGCCCGCACAAGTTAAGGTAAGCCAGGATAACAACCGTGTGACCGTAAGCTGGAATGCGGTGGCAGGTGCAACCCACTACCGTGTCTATCGCAAGGAAGCGGGTGGCAACTGGCGGATGCTGGGGGATGTAACCTCTCTGCGTTATGTGGATACCGATGTGAAATCGGGTGTGGAGTACGCTTATAGCGTGGCGGCGGCCAAGAAAACCAACACAGGTAATACCTGGAGTGGATACGATGCCACCGGATCCTCTCTGGTGCATATGGCGATGCCCACCCAAATCACCATGGAACGGGGCGAGCAGACTGTGACCATCCGCTGGAGTGCAGTAAGTGGTGCAACCCACTACCGTGTCTATCGCAAAGAAGCAGGCGGCAACTGGCGCATGCTGGGGGACGTAGTCTCTACTGGCTATATTGACAGCACTGCAAAGCCCGGCGTGCAGTATAGCTACAGTGTGGCGGCAGCCAAAAAAACCAGCACAGGCAATCACTGGAGTGGCTACGATGCCGCCGGTGTGGGACTGCCCCAGCCCTCTGGTTTGAAGGTTTCTAAGGAAACAGAGGGAGTCAGCCTGAACTGGAATGCGGTAGAAGGTGCAACCCATTACCGTGTCTACCGCAAGGAAGCAGGCGGCAACTGGCGGATGCTGGGGGATGTGACCTCCACCAGCTATCTGGATACCACCGCCAAGGCAGGGGTTGCATACAGCTATACTATCTCTGCGGCCAACAAGACCAGCCAGGGCAACTACTGGAGCGGTTACGATAGCGTCGGTGTGCCGGTGGCATAACAAAAAACAAGCCGGGTATGACTTAAAACAGCAGTTTTCCTAATTATAATTGAGGTGAAAGAATGAGCGTAGCAATTAGCGTAATTGTTCCATTTTATAAAACTCCATTGCTTGCGTTGCGGATATGCATCAACCGTCTGCTGGAGCAGTCGTTCCAGGATTTTGAGTTGTTGCTGGTGGACGATGGAAACGGTTCAGAATATGACCGGATGCTCCTGGAATACCAGAATCAGGACAGCCGTGTGCGCTGGATTCGCCAGCCCCAAAGTGGCGTGAGCGCCGCACGAAACAACGGCATCCAGCAGGCAAAGGGTGAGTACATCGTCTTTTGCGACAGCGACGATTTTGTGGAAAACAACTATCTCCACAGTCTGTACCATGCGGCCAAGGATGTGGATTTGGTCATCTGCGGCGTAAAGGGTCAGCACTTCCCCAGCATTGACAGCGTGGTGGACCACCGTGTTTTCTTCTCCAGCCCTGCCCAGTACAACTGGCTCCAGTACACCAACTTTACGGTCAACAAGATTTTCAAAAAATCCGTGCTGGATGCCAACAACATCCGGTTTGATTCCAAGGTGCGACTGGGAGAAGATGCCCTGTTCCTGGAGCAATACTTCCGTCATTGCAAAAAGATTCGGTGCATCAGCCAGAATCTGTACACTTATGTATACAACAACGTTTCTGCGGTACATAAGTTCCACCTGCATTACTGGGACTGGGAAAAGCAGGTAATTGCAACCCAGCACAAAATGTTTAACCAGTATCCTTTAAGCCGGGATGAACAGATGTTCCAGACTCGCTGGATGTACATCAAGCTGAAAGGCGCCATGTACTATTACTATTCCCATAAACACCAGTGGAAACAAGGGGATGGTCAAAAATACCTGGAGGAAATTTTCCATAGCCCGTTCATGAAGGAATTGCTGGCGGCAAAGCACGACAACAACCCCTTCCTGAACCGCAACGACCGACTGACCCTGCTGGCTTGGAAGCATCTGGGCCTGACCGGTATGCGGATGATTTATCAGTACACCGTCATGACAAAGGGTCATTGATACAAGGAGGACATATGGAAAAGATTCTTTCGGTATCCATTGCAGCTTACAACGTGCAAAATACTCTGCGCCAAGCGCTGGATAGCTTTGTGGCGGAAAATGTGCGCCACCGTGTGGATGTTATGATTGTGGACGATGGTTCCAAGGACGACACTGCCGCCATTGCCAAGGAGTACGAGGAACAGTACCCCGGCACCTTCCGGCTGATTTCCAAGAAAAATGGCGGATGGGGGTCCACCTTAAATGCAGGCATGAAACACGCTGTGGGCCGGTATTTTAAACAGCTGGACGGCGATGATTACTACTCGCTGGAAAATCTGGCAGACTTTTTGGACTTCCTGGAAACCACCCAGGCGGATTTGGTCTACACCCCCTTTGTTACCTTCACCGATGTAAATGGCGGTATCCTGCGGGTGGTGGGTAACTATGACCATATTCCAAAGCGGCAACTCATGCAGATGCGAGAGCTGGAAGGCTTTGCACCTGCCATGCACACTGTGACCGTGCGCACCGAGATTGTGCAGAAAAATCCTATCTCCATCACCGAGCACTGCTTCTACACCGACGTGGAATTCGTGCTCAAGTGCTGCAATTTCTGCAAAACAGTGGAATTTTTCGAGTATCCGGTGTATTATTATCGTTTGGCACGCAATGGCCAGAGTATGAGCATCCAGGGTGTTCGCAAAAACTATAAGGACCACCTGAAGATGCTCTTTGGCTTGCTGGAATACGAAAAAGAGCAGGTAAAGGATGAATCGGTGCAGGAGATTTTCCGCAACCGTCTTTTGGGCGCTTGCGACATGCAGTACACCTTCTTCTTTGCACTGCGTGCAACCGCAAAGGAAAAAAAGGAGTTCCGTGCTTTTGACGCAAAGCTGAAGGCGGAATATCCCTGGTATTATAGCCGGATGACAAAAGTTCCCATGCGGATTCTGCGTGCTACCAACTTTTTTGGCTATCGTCCCATTGCTCGTTTACGGATGCGCAAGGATAAGAAGCTGAAACGAGAAATTTTTGAAGGAACCTAACCACAGATTCCTTCCAACAGATCATGTTTGGCATAAGGGGTATGCCAGTGAAAGGAATTTACGAAGGATATGAAGGACAATCAATTCAAGCTCTCTATTGTGATGGCGGTATACAATGTGGAGCACTATGTGGCCCAGGCCATTGATAGTCTAATTCAACAGGATATTGGCTTTGAGGATAACATCCAGCTGATTTTGGTGGATGATGGCTCTGAGGATTCCAGTTTGGAAATCTGCCGAGACTACGAAAAACAGTATCCGGCCAATATTTTGGTACTTACCAAGGAAAATGGGGGAGTTTCCTCCACCCGAAACCTGGGTCTTGAATATGTAAAAGGCGAGTTTGTTTCTTTTATGGATTCGGATGATATTCTGTCCGAAAATACCTGCTCCGAGATTTACCGCTTCTTTGAAGAGGCAGGAGATCGTGTGGACGTGGTATCCATGCCCATGGTCTGGTTTGAGGGACAAAGTGGCCCCCATCTGCTGAATAAAAAGTTTCAACGTGGAAATCGGATTGCCAACCTGAACACTGAGTATACCACAATTCAGTTGAGCAGTGCTTCCGCCTTTATGCGTGTCAGTGCACTGCCCAAGCCGGCATTTGATACAAATCTTCGCTATTGTGAAGATGCCAAGATGCTTATGGAGATACTATGCCGCAAGCCGATGCTGGGACTTGTGAACAGCTGTACCTACTGGGTGCGCCGCCGCACCCAGGGAATGCGCTCTGCAACTCAGACCTCCCTTACCCGTAAGGAGTGGTGGACGGATAGCTTGCGCAATTTCCAGCTTGACAGCCTTATTTGGTGTACAAAAGAACTGGGATATGTGCCGGGCTTTGTGCAGTACCTGATGATGTATGACATCCAGTGGCGTTTGCAAATCCGCGACATTGAAGAAGAGACAATGAACGAGCAGGAGCTGGAGGAGTACCGCCAGCTGCTGGCACAGGTGCTTCAGTACATCGAGCCACGGTATATCATGGAACAAACCGAGGTGTATGGTGAGCAGAAAAAACTTCTGCTGGAGCTGAAGTATGGTGCTGACGAGGTTCGCTATGATAACTGGAATGCCATGCTCTACTGCCGGGAGCAGCGGATTTCCTACATGGAATGGAACTCCATGATGGTGGAAATGTTGGACCTGCAGGACAAAAATACCCTTGTGGTGGAAGGCTACCAGTGCTGGATTTCCCATCCGTATTGCCAGATGGAGCCTGCGGTACGTTATAACGGCAGGGTTCTGCCTTGTAAATCCGTGGAGCGCACCCGGTTGGAAACCAAATGCCTGGGTCGCACCATTGTGGAAGGCAAAGGCTTTGTGGCCACCATCCCGCTGGATGTCAATGCACCCCAGCATGACATCGCTTTTGGTGTGCTGGCAGATGGATTGTTTGTGGAAAAGCGCAATCTGCGATGCGGAAGATATTTCCCCATCAGCACGGTTTACAACCAGTCTTACTACAAGCAGGGGGACTGGATGTTTACCCTGGTGGACAACCATCTTCAGGCACAGCGGGCAACTAAAAAATCTGTCTTTAATAGAGAACGGAACCTGCTAAAACAGATGTGGGAGGCACGTCGCCGCAAGATGGTGCTGTACCGTCTGTGGCACAATGCCACCAGCTGGATTCCCCGGCGCCCGGTTTGGCTGCTTTCTGACCGGGTGGATAAAGCGGATGACAATGCGGAAGCCATGTTCCGCTATCTGTGCCAAAATCACAAGGATGTAAAAGCCTGCTTTGTGGTGAACAAGGACAGTGCGGATTACCAGCGGCTGAAAGAGGTGGGCCCGGTGCTGGCAATGGGCAGCTTTGCCCATCGAATGGCCTACCTGCGTAGCCAGTGCATCCTTTCTTCCCATGTGAACGATGTATTTACCCGTCCCTTTAGGGGCTGGCAGGAGGAAATTCGGGACATTGCCTACCGAAAGGACTTGGTGTTCCTCACCCATGGTGTTACAGAGCATGATATCTCTGCCTGGATTAACCGGTACAACCAAAACATTCACCTGTATGTGGCAACCACCCACCAGGAAGAGAAAAATCTTTTGCAGGAACGCTACCATTACTCGGCTCAGCAGGTTGCCCTCACCGGACAACCTCGTTTTGACCGACTGATTAACAAGCCTCAGAAGAAGATTACCATCATGCCCACCTGGCGCCGTTATCTGCTCACCGGAATTGATGAAGTGACCGGCCTTTGGGAAGTGGCAGATAATTTTGAGGAGAGCACCTACTGTAAGATGTATACAGAACTGCTCAGCAACAAGGAACTGCTGGATACTGCCCAGCGGCTGGGTTATGAAATTCGCTTTTTAAGCCACCCCAATATGCGTATGGGGCAGGAGCATATCAAGCATGACCCCCGTGTTACAATTTTGGATTCCAAGGTGGCCTACAGCCAGCTCTTTTCGGAAAGTGACTTGATAGTGAGTGACTATTCCTCCACCGTGTTTGACTTTGCCTATATGCGTAAGCCGGTATTGTACTACCAGGCAGACGATGCGGAATTCAACGGTGGTGGACACACCTTCCAGGAATCCGAGCTGCGCTGGGATTCTTTTGGTGAAATTGAGGTAACACCCCAGGCTATGGCAAGCCGCATCATGGAATACATGGAAAATGGATGCCAGTTGAAGCCCCAGTACCGCAAGGAAATTGACGCAATGTTTGCATTTTCTGACCAAAACAACTGCCAGCGGTTGTACAATGCCATTCAAAAGATGGAGAAAGGCAAATTGCTATGCTGATTATTTTACTATGCATGATTGGTGTGTTGATGCTGGTGGGGACGAAAGTTCGGCCTGTTGGCTTTTTTGATGATTACATCAGTGCAGATAAAAGCCAGTATATTAAGGGCGTTTTTATCCTGATGGTGTTTTTAAGCCATTCCTTGACCTATATTGATCGGGCCGATCTGCCTGCGATTGACTCCTATTATCTTCAGTTCCGCTTTTACATGGGACAAATGATTGTGGCACCGTTTTTGTTCATGTCAGGGTATGGAGTGGCAAGTTCCATTCGTGCAAAAGGGAAACAATACATTCAAACAATGCCCCATCGACGGATTTTGATGGTGCTGTTCCAGTTTAATGTGGCTTTGATTTTCTACTGGTTTGTAGGCACACAGCTAAAAGGGAATGTGTACGACTGGAAGTGGATTCTTGCTTCTATCGTAGGCTGGAATGGGTTTGGAAATAGCACCTGGTACATCTTCTGCATCCTGTTTTTGTACCTGGCCACATGGGTATCCGGGTATCTCTTTGGGGATAGACTGTCTTCCATCGTTGCGGGTGTAACCCTGTTTTCGGTGATATTTGCACTGGTGCTACACCGTGTAGGACGGGAGGCATACACCTACAACACCTGTTTGACCTATGCTGCCGGAATGTGGTATCTTATCTATCAAGATAAGCTGGAACAATGGCTGTGGAAAAGCAATTTGCGTTATCTGGCGGCATTATTGGTTACTGCAGGTGGGTATGTACTGTTGCATCCTTATCAGGAAAATGAATGGATTCACCAGCTTAACTCGATTCTGTTTGCCTTGGCGCTCACTTTGCTTACCATGAAAATCCAGCTGGGTAGTAAAATTCTGCATTACTGTGGTAGACACCTTTTCAGTCTTTACATTTTGCAGCGATTGTTCATGATTGTGTTCGATATGACATGGGTGATAGAATACCTATGGATGTATATGGCCCTTAGCTTCATTACTACCTTTGCGATATCGGCAATCTTTGATGCAGTTGTACCAAAATTGTACCGTACTTTGGAACAGGCGGGCCTTGCGGTATGGCATAGCTTTGTCAAGGAGCGAGCAAACTAAAAGGAGATTGTTCATATACAATGACTGTGGTATTTTTCATTCTTGTTTTACTGGTACTGCTGGGTGCCAAGATAACACCCCTGCACAGTCAGCCATCTTACCTGGGATATCAGCAGACATTGGGAGTGAAAGGTCTGTTTATTGCTTTGATTGTGTTAAGTCATTTCAGTGCGTACAGGGACGATGCAAGCTGGTCCCAATTTGACCATATTTTTGTATTTATTCGTACCTATTTAGGTCAAATGACAGTGGCTCCCTTTCTGTTTTTATCTGGGTATGGTGTGACTCTGTCCATTATAAAAAAGGGGAAAGCCTACCTGGATACCATGGCGGTTAAGCGGATTGGCCTTGTAATGTTCCAGTTCCTCTGTATGGTGGCACTGAATTGGGCTATTAGTCTACCGCTGGGTAATCAAGCATCCCTACAACAAGTTTTATATTCTTTTGTGGGCGCAGCAGAGATGGGCGATAACCGATGGTATGGATACAGCAACTGGTATATTGTGGTGATTGTGTTGTTGTATGCGCTCACCTGGCTCAGTTTTCTCTGGGCAAAAGGGGATATACGCAAGGGCTGTATTGCCCTGACGGTATCGGCTTTTCTGTTAACACTTTATCTGGGATGGACAAAACTTGACTATTGGCACAATACCCTTCCCGCGTACATTGGGGGGGGATGGTTTGCGGTTTATCAGCCTTCCATCGATGCATGGATGGAAAAGGTAAAAAGCCGCTTTCCGCTTGTGCTGGCGATATTAACAGCGAGCTATTTGATACTGCACGAGTTCCAACGGAACAGTGTATGGGTATACCGAATCAACAGCATTGTTTTTGCGTTTCTGGTGGTGGCAGTCTGCACCAGAATCCAAATCCGCAATCCTCTTTTGTGTTATTGTGGCAAGCATGTTTTCAGCCTGTATACCTTGCAGCGATTGGCAGCAGGGCTGGTATATGGCATATGGAATCCAAACGAAAATTACTCGGCATTCATTGTGGCATCTTCGGTGCTTCTTGTGGCAATGAGTGCGGCCTTTGATGCGGTGGTTCCACGCATATACAGATGGCTGCAAAAAAAGATGATGGTACAACAAACCGTCTAAGCTCCAACAGCAAAAAGGAGGACGACTTATGATAGCAAAATTAAAAAAGCACCAGTTCCTTTTTGAAGAACTGGTCAAGCGTGATTTTAAGCAAAAATACAAGCGTACGGTTCTGGGTATGGCCTGGAGCATCCTTTCGCCGCTTCTGAACCTGATGGTAATGAGCCTGGTCTTTAGCCAATTTTTTGGCACACGGATGGAGCATTACACCATCTATCTGTTCTGCGGCAACCTGGTATTCTCTTATTTTAAAGAGTCCACCAACGGCGGCATGAATGCCCTTATGAGCAACTCGTCCATTTTTACAAAAGTGAACGTACCAAAGTATATGTTTTTGCTGTCCAAAAATGTGTCGGCACTCATTAACTTTGGATTAACCTTGATGGTGTTCTTCCTGTTTGCCGCACTGGATCGGGTGCAGTTTGGCCTGCACTTCTTGGCCTTGCTTTATCCCATTGTTTGCCTTGTGGTGTTCAATGTGGGCGTGGGCCTGATTCTGTCCGCATTGTTTGTGTTCTTCCGGGATACAAGCTATTTGTACGATGTGTTCACCATGTTGCTGATGTACATGTCTGCTATTTTCTACACAGTGGATACTTTGCCCGGGTTTTTACAAAAGCTCCTGATGTGTAACCCGGTGTATTGCTACATCAAGTACTTCCGCATTGTGGTATTGGACGGCAATATTCCTTCGCTGGAATACCATGCGCTGTGTGCTTTTTACGCACTTTTGTTTGTGGCAATCGGCGGATTTATCTACAAAAAGTTTAACCACAAATTCCTGTACTATGTGTAAAAGGGGGATGGATTCATGGCAATGATTGAAGCAAAGGGTGTGTCCATCCGATACATCACAGGCGATTTTAAGGACATTGGTTTAAAAGAATATATCATGCGCCGGTTGCAGGGACGCTATCAGGTGAATGAATTCTGGGCCGACCGGAATGTGAGTTTTTCCCTTGAACCCGGCGATATGATGGGAATCATTGGTTCCAACGGTGCAGGTAAGTCCACCCTGCTGAAAGCCGTTTCCGGCATTATGGTGCCCACCGAAGGCTCCATGGAAATCAACGGCAGTATCGCCGCCTTGCTGGAGCTGGGAAGTGGGTTCGACGGAGAACTGACTGTTCGGGAAAATACCTACCTGCGTGGCGCTATGCTGGGGTATACCCGTGCATTTATGGACGAAAAATACCAGGAAATTATCCAGTTTGCAGAGCTGGAAAATTTCCAGGACCGCCCCTTTAAGCACCTGTCCAGCGGTATGAAAAGCCGATTGGCCTTTTCCATCGCTTGCCTTGTTAGTCCCGATATCCTGATTTTAGACGAGGTACTCAGCGTGGGCGATGGTGCATTCCGCAAAAAAAGTGGCAGAAAAATGAAGCAAATCTTGAACAGTGGGGTGACAGGAATTTTGGTTTCCCACTCTATCTCTCAGGTGCGGGAGATGTGCAACAAGATTCTGTGGCTGGACCACGGCAAGCAGATTGCCTTCACCGATGAAGTGACCTTGTACTGCGACGCATATGAAGAGTTCTTGACTACCCAAAAGCTGCCCCAGAACCGTCAGGAAATTGAACAGATGGCGGCGGATTGGAAGGCAAGACAGAAGGCGGAAAAGGAGCGGGCAGCCCGCACCGAGGCCCAGCGTTTGCAGGAAATTCTGGAAAAAGGGGAGCAGGAATCCGCTGTGCAAGCGGCACTGGCAATTCTGCAAAAACGCCGCCCTGACCTGCTGAAACAGGAGTAAGGGCAACCAACCCCAAAGGAGGAAGCCGATATGCTGATTTCGGTGATTGTGCCTTGTTACAATGAACAGCAGGTACTGCCCCTATTCTATCCGGCGATTTGCCAGGTGGCGGACCAGTGGAGCAAGCAGGACATCCAGATGGAATTTGTCTTCGTGGACGATGGCTCCAGTGATGATACCCTGCTTACACTGCGCCAGTTGGCACAGCAGGACAGCCGGGTGCATTACATCAGCTTCAGCCGAAATTTTGGCAAGGAAGCGGCAATCCTGGCGGGACTGAAACAGGCAAAAGGGGAGTATGTGGCCACCATGGATGCGGATTTGCAGGACCCCCCAGAGCTTTTGCCCCAGATGCTGGAGTTGATACAGCAAAAGCAGGTGGACTGTGTGGCGACCCGCCGCACCACCCGAAAGGGTGAACCGCCCATCCGCAGTTTTTTTGCCCGCTTGTTTTATAAAATTATCAACCGACTTGGCGATGCCCAAATTGTGGATGGAGCAAGGGATTATCGGCTCATGAGCCGCCGCATGGTGGATGCAGTTTTATCCTTGCCGGAATACAACCGTTTTTCCAAAGGTATCTTTGGCTGGGTGGGTTTTCGAACCCATTGGCTGGAGTACACCAATGTGGAGCGGGCGGCAGGAGAAACCAAGTGGAGTTTTTGGAAGCTGTTTGTCTATTCGCTGGAGGGGATTGTGGGCTTTTCCACCGCTCCTTTGGCACTGGCCAGCTTGATGGGGCTTCTGTTTTGTGTGCTGGCTTTTTGCATGATTCTCTTCATTATCGTGCGCACACTACTGTTTGGGGACCCCACCAGCGGCTGGCCAAGCCTTGTTTGCATTATCTTTTTGTGCAGTGGAGTACAACTGTTTTGTATGGGTGTGCTGGGACAATATCTGGCAAAAACCTATCTGGAAGTGAAAAAGCGGCCAATCTACATCGTGCAAGAAACCGATGAAGAAAGCCGATAAACCAAAGGAGAACCGCTCATGAAACAACCGGTCTTATACATTGTGGTACCCTGTTACAACGAGCAGGAGGTATTGCCCATCACCCACCAGCTATTTGTGGATAAACTGCACCATCTTATGGAGCAGGGAAGGATTGCGCCGGACAGCCGGGTGGTGTTTGTGAACGACGGCTCTAAGGATTCCACCTGGGAACTGATTCAAACTCTATCTAAGGAGCAACCGCTCATTGAGGGAATCTGCCTGTCACGGAACCGTGGCCACCAAAATGCTCTGTTGGGCGGATTGCTGAGCGTTAAAGATGGCTGTGATATTACAATCAGTATTGACTGTGACGGACAGGACGACATCAATGCCATGGATGAAATGCTGACCGCCTACGAGCAGGGCTGTGAAGTGGTCTATGGTGTGCGAAGCAGCCGTAAGACGGATACCTTCTTTAAGCGCTTCACGGCAGAAAGTTTCTACCGACTGATGAACTGGATGGGGGCGCAGGTGGTATTCAACCATGCGGACTACCGTTTGTTGAGCAGCCGGGTGCTGGAAGAGCTTTCCCATTTCCCGGAGGTAAACATCTTTTTGCGTGGCATGGTGCCGTTGGTGGGCTTCAAAAGTACCAGCGTTTACTATGAGCGGGCAGAACGGATGGCAGGGGAGAGCCATTACCCCCTGAAAAAGATGCTGGCCTTGGCTTTTGACGGGATTACCAGCCTTTCCATTAAGCCCATTCGGCTGATTACCGGATTTGGTGGTTTGGTGAGTTTGTTCAGCTTTGCAATGCTCATCTGGGTTTTGGCTACCCACCTGACTGGTTCTACCGTGGCAGGCTGGGCTTCCACCACCAGCATTGTTTGCTTTATGGGCGGCATCCAGTTGATTTGTCTTGGTGTGATTGGAGAATATGTGGGGAAAATCTACATGGAAACCAAACACCGCCCCCGTTACATAATCAGCGACACTACATTTAACAAAAAATAAATTTTAGGGTGGACATTTTACAAAAAAAGTGTTGACAACCCCTTGGTGCGATGCTATAATAAACAAGCAGTCAAGAGACAGCACCAAGTTTTGGGGGTATAGCTCAGCTGGGAGAGCGCTTGAATGGCATTCAAGAGGTCAGCGGTTCGATCCCGCTTATCTCCACCAGATTGAAACCGGACTTCTCGTTTGAGAAGTCCGGTTTTATTTTATCGTATGTTCCTTAATACAGTATCCCGTTGATATCTGATTTTTCAGAAGACTTGTTTGCAAGGCAGGGAAACTGGATGCGGTTGATAGGAACTTACTACATGAAGCCAAACCACACAGGAGCGGATGCAGATGTGGAATGCAAATTTTTGAGCGGAAATTTTATAAAAAGTGTTGACAAGTTAAGGATGCAATGCTATAATAAACAAGCAGTCAAGAGACGGCACCAAGTTTTGGGGGTATAGCTCAGCTGGGAGAGCGCTTGAATGGCATTCAAGAGGTCAGCGGTTCGATCCCGCTTATCTCCACCAAATAAAACCGGACTTCTCGTTTGAGAAGCCCGGTTTTTCTTTTACAATACATCCTTGTTGGTTTAAAATTTATACAGCGAAATTCAATGCAAAAATAAGATACTGAAAAAGAAGCCGTAACCATTTTATGGTTGCGGCTTCTTTTTGTGTTACCTGCTTAAGCGGAGAAATACCCACCAGCTTTGCCAACAGTCCTGTCTTGCCTGTATTCCATGATAAGATGAATTGCATGCATTGAACGGCAGTTGTTGGGCGGTTTTTTTGCATCACCTACATAGTATCAGTAGCTTAAAGGAAAATACCCTGCCGTTCAGGGCATCTTATCGCTAATCTGGAAAGCGCTTTTCCGATACTGGAGCGGGCTTTGTCCTGTCATGGTGGAAAAACGGGTGGAGAAGGTGCTTTCGTTGGCAAAGCCCACATGACTTGCCACTGCACCCACGGAGAGACTTGTGGTCAGCAAAAGTTCCTTTGCCTGGGAGATTCGATATCCCAGCAGGTAATTGTACGGGGTGGTTCCCATGTATTGACGAAACAAGCGTAAAAAATAGCTTTTGCTTAAACAAGCCTGCTCCACAAGCAGGTCAAGGCAGAGAGAGTCTTGGTAATGGCGACGGATGAAAGCGGCGGCATCCAAAATAACCTGCCGACTGGACTGATTTTCCACCTGAGAAAAGTGACTGTGCACCATGGTGGCAAGGAGCCGATGAACCGAAAGGCTCAGCTGCATGACGCTGTCCACTGTTCCGGATTGCAGAGTGGTGAGTACCGTGTCAAAACAAGATTTGGAATCCATGTTCCCCAAGGGAATGGGAGTCAGCTTTTGATTAGGAATTAAAAATTCCTCCATGGAACGCACCCCGGGGCCGTCAATGTGAATCCAGTAATGGTGCCAGCAGGTGTGGTTGGGGGCGGTGCAGTAACTTTGCGGGGTGCGACAGTTCATCAAAAGCGCCTGTCCGGCAGGAAGAATCAGTTGTTGATCCCCCTGTTCAATCAGTCCAGCCCCTTTTAAGGTGAAAAACAAAATATAGCTGTCCTTGCCAAGGCGAGCGGTGGAAAACCATTGATTGCCGAAAAACAGGCCGGCCTCGGTGCACAGGTAAGGCTGCTTCAATGCAATGGCGCCGGGAGTAGTACAAATCCATTTACTGGAAGACTCCACATCCATGTTATAAGTAAGCGATAGCATATTTAATCTCTCCCAGTAGAATTTTTATAAAAAACACGTCAACTTATCGAATGGAAATTGGTGAAAAAATTAAATATAATAGTCTTGGGATGAAAAATATCTCGAACATTAAACTAATATTACCAAAAAGAGTGATAGTATGCAAGAGTGTTTTGTGGGAATTGACATAGGCGCATCCAGTGGACGACATATCGCTGGATGGGTAGAAAATCAAAAAATTCACCTGCAAGAGGTGTACCGATTTGAGAACAATCTGCTTCATAAAAACGGTCACTTATGCTGGGATTTGGAGAAATTGACCTACCATGTAATAGAGGGATTGGCCCAGTGCCATAAGGCGGGATACCAGCCCAAAAGCATTGGGGTGGATACCTGGGCGGTGGATTTTGTACTGCTGGACGAAGCGGGCAATCCGCTGGGCGATGCAGTGGCCTACCGGGATGGGCGCACACAGGGCATCCCGGAGCAGGTGGAGCAGGTGATTCCCTTTGAAGAACTGTATGCCCGGACGGGAATTCAGTTCCAGCCGTTTAATACGATTTATCAGCTGGTTGCCCTGCAAAAAGAGCATCCGGAACAGATGGAAAAGGCGAAAACCTTTTTGATGATTCCGGATTATCTGAATTATCGGCTTACCGGCGTGGCCTGCAATGAATACACCAACGCTTCCACCACTGCACTGGTGAATGCAACCACCCGGCAATGGGACGATGCCCTGATAGAGAAGTTGAATCTGCCACGGGAGATTTTCCAAACCATCCAGATGCCGGGAAAACAAATGGGACTGTTAAGTCAAGAGGTTAGCGAGTACGTTGGATTCTGCTGTCCGGTGGTGTTACCCGCCACCCATGATACAGGCAGTGCCTTTTTGGCAGTCCCTGACCGGGATGAACATACTGTGGTGCTGTCCAGCGGCACATGGAGCCTGCTGGGGGTACAAAGACAAAATCCGGTTCTAAGCGAGGAAAGCCGCAAGGCGAATTTCACCAATGAGGGCGGCTATGGGGCAACGGTACGGTGCTTGAAAAATATCATGGGGCTTTGGATGATTCAGTCCATCCGCCGAGAGGTGGGCAAGAACACCGGAACCTTGCCCAGCTTCCCCCAGTTGATTGAACAGGCAAAAAATGCCGCTGAATTCTCCGGTGTTGTGGACGTAAACGACAACCGATTCCTTGCACCGGAAAGCATGATTGAGGAAGTGAAGCAAGCCTGCCGGGAAACCGGCCAGCCAGTTCCCTCCACCACAGGAGAGGTAATGCAATGCGTCTACCGCTCGCTGGCAAGCAGCTATGCAGAGGCGGTAAAGCAACTGGAGTTCATCACCAAATCCACCTATACAAAGGTAAGCATTGTGGGGGGCGGCAGTCAGGATATGTACCTGAACCAGATGACCGCCACCGCCACCGGACTGCCGGTGTTTGCCGGGCCGACCGAGGGAACTGCGCTGGGGAATATTCTGGTGCAGATGGTGCATGCAGGGGTGTTTGCGGATTTTGCCGCCGCCCACCAAGCCATGAAACAAAGCTTTGACATTAAGGAGGTTCAACCATGAATCAATACGAGATTGCAAAACAGCAGTACGCCGCTTTGGACGTGGACACGGACAAGGCACTTGCCACCCTGGAAAAAGTGCCCGTTTCTCTGCATTGCTGGCAGGGGGATGACGTGATTGGGTTTGACCAAAAAGGCCCGCTCACCGGTGGCATTCAGACCACAGGCAACTACCCCGGCCGGGCAACGACTCCCGAGGAGTTGATGCAGGACCTTGACCGGGTGCTGGCCCTCTGCCCTGGAACTAAAAAGATTAACCTGCACGCAAGCTATGCCATTTTTGAGGATGGAGAGTATGCCGACCGGGATGCACTGGAACCCAAGCATTTTAAAAAGTGGGTGGAATTTTGCAAAGCCCGTGGTCTTGGTGCAGATTTTAACCCCACCTTCTTCTCCCATCCCAAATGCGACCCCTTGACCCTGTCCAGCACCAACGAGGAAACCCGGCAGTTCTGGATTCGCCATGGACGTTGTTGCATCCGGATTTCCCAGTATCTGGCGGAAGAGCTGGGTCAGCCCTGCGTGATGAATATCTGGACTGGGGACGGCTTTAAGGATATTCCCGCCGACCGGATTGGCCCTCGCCAGCGGTACAAGGAGTCACTGGATGCCATTTTGGAAGAGCCTTACGACAGAACAAAGGTTTACCCCTGCATCGAATCCAAGGTGTTCGGCATTGGGGTGGAGGCCTATACCGTGGGTTCGGGTGAGTTCTGCCTGAAATATGCTTCCAGCAAGGAGGGAGTTATCTCCCTGATGGACAGCGGACATTATCATCCCACTGAGGTGATTTCGGATAAAATTTCCGCCCTGCTCACCTTTGATGAAAAGATTGCCCTGCATATCTCCCGCCCCATCCGTTGGGACAGCGACCATGTGGTTCTGTTTGACGACGAAACACGGGAAATTGCAAAGGAGATTGTCCGCTGTGACGCACTGGACCGGGTGTTTATCGCGCTGGATTACTTTGATGCCTCTATCAACCGTATCAGTGCCTGGACAACTGGGTTCAGAAGTGCGCAAAAGGCATTGCTGTATGCCCTGCTGGAGCCTCATGCAATGTTTAAGAAGTTGCAGGATGAGGGCGACTTTAGCCAGCTTCAGGTTCTGCAAGAGGAATACAAATGCTATCCCTTTGGTGCAGTGTGGCAGGAGTATTGCCGCCGGTGTGGCGTGCCGCAGGATGGAGCCTGGTTTGCACAGGTGAAACAGTACGAAGCAGAAGTATTAAGTCAGAGAGGGTAAAAGGAATATGAAGGTGTTGGAATCGCCCATCATGCAGGGTTTTATGCGCATGGCACAGGATGGATTTGACCAGGGTTGGCACGAACGGAATGGTGGCAACCTGACCTACCGAATGAAGCGGGAAGAGGTGGAACAGGTCTGGGAAGATCTGCGTTTTGATGCCCCTTGGCAGGAGATTGGTGCATCTGTTCCGGAGCTTGCGGGAGAGTTTTTCATCGCAACCGGAAGCGGAAAGTATTTCCGCAATGTGATGCCTTTCCCGGAGGATTCCGTGGCAGTGGTGGAACTGGATGATGCAGGAGAAAAATACCGCATCTGCTGGGGTCTTGTGAACGGCGGCCGCCCTACAAGCGAGCTGCCCAGCCACCTGATGAACCATCAGGTGAAGAAAAAGGCCACCGGTGGACGGCATCGGGTGATTTACCATGCACACACCACCAACGTGATTGCCCTGACCTTTGTATTGCCCCTTACCGACGAAGCTTTTACCCGGGAATTGTGGGAGATGGCAACCGAGTGCCCCGTGGTGTTCCCGGATGGCATTGGAGTGGTGCCCTGGATGGTTCCCGGCGGCCATGCCATTGCGGTGGAAACCTCGAACCTTATGGAGAAATATGACGTGGCAGTATGGGCGCACCACGGAATTTTCTGCTCCGGGGAAGATTTTGACCTGACCTTTGGCCTTGCTCATACGGTGGAAAAATCCGCAGAAATTTTGGTCAAGACCCTTTCCATGACCCAGCATAAGCGGCAAACCATCCAGCCCGACCAGTTCCGGGAGCTTGCCAAGGACTTTGGTGTAACACTGCCTGAGCGGTTTTTGTTTGAGAAATAAGAGGTAAGTAACCGTTCCAATTCGATAAACTGAAGAAAACCCTCCTTCCACCGGAAAGCAGGTGGGGGAGGGTTTTCTCTAGTTTTCTTGTTCCAAACCATGTGAAAAATAAGGGGTTTTGCTGTTTTGCACAATAATTTTGCGGTTATTTCGTGCTTTTGACGATCGTTTTTTTATTGACGAAACAGAAGAGGAACGATATACTTAGGCTACTGTGCTGTGTGCAGAGGATGGATGGAAAGCGACCATCCCACCGCCGAAGGAGGAGAGGCGGACATCGGTGCAGAGAAACAGAAAGGATGTTACCCCATGGATCGACAGCAAAAAAGGCTTATAAAAAAGCCAAGCGCAAAGCGGTACGCCCGTTCAGTATCCTTACGGTGTTGAGCGGTGTCTTGTCCGTAATTGTAATTCCCCTTTTTCTTATCTTAAGCACATTTGACAACACGGTGGCGGCCTTTGTGGGCGGCAGCTTCTGGAAGCTGAACAACGAGGATGCCAGCGCGGTATATTTTGAAAGCGATTTTTCCTCTCCGGAGGAAATGACTGAGTACGGCCTCGAGCTGTGCCAGCAGGTGGAAGCAGAGGGTGCAACCCTGCTCTTAAACAAGGGCAATGCTCTGCCCCTGACCAGCGGCGATTCCGTAAGCCTGTTTTCCGCCTCTTCGGTGAACTTGGTATACGGCGGAACTGGTTCCGGCAACATTGACGCTTCCACTGCGGACAACCTGCGCACCGCAATGGAAAAGAGCGGTTTTGCGGTGAACCCCGTTCTGTGGGATTTCTACCTTACCGGAGAAGGCAAAGAGCACCAGCGTCCTGCTGGCAGCATGATTGCCACCGCAAGCGCCACCGTGCACGAAGTCCCCTGGAGCATTTACACCCAGGAAGTGCTGGATTCTGTGGCTCAGTACGGCGATGCCGCTATCGTGGTTTTGTCCCGTATCGGCGGCGAGGGTGCGGACCTGGATTACAGCGCAACCAACTATCTGGCACTGGACCAGAACGAGAAGGATATGCTGGCAAACCTGACCCGCATGAAGCAGGAAGGCACCATTAAAAAGCTGGTTGTGCTGATTAACTCCGCCAACGCTTTGCAGGTGGATTTCCTGCTGGATGAAAGCTTTGACATTGATGCTTGCCTGTGGATTGGCGACGTGGGCATCAGCGGTATCAATGCAGTCGCAGAAATTCTCAACGGCGATGTAACGCCTTCTGGCCGTTTGGTGGATACCTATCTGTATGACAACTATTCCTCTCCCGCTATGGCGAACTTCACCCCCATCCAGTATGGCGGCTATGTGGAGGGCCTGATTCCTGCGGATGCTTCCACTTACATGATTTATCAGGAAGGCATCTATGTGGGTTACAAATACTATGAAACCCGCTATGAGGACTTCGTTATGGGTACTGGCAATGCCGGGGAGTATGGCTACAGCAAGGATGTGGCATTCCCCTTTGGCTACGGCCTGTCCTACACCCAGTTTGCTTACAGTGATTTTGCGGTAACCTATGATGCCGCTGCTGACCAGTTCCAGGTAAAGGTAACGGTAACCAACACCGGGGACACTTACACCGGCAAGGAGACGGTTCAGATTTACCTCCAGTCTCCCTACACCGACTACGACAAGGAAAACCTGGTAGAGAAGGCTTCTGTTGCCTTGTGTGGCTTTGGCAAAACTCAGCTGTTGGCACCTGGCCAGTCCGAAACCCTGACCATTCTGGTGGATGGACGGGAACTGGCTTCTTATGACGCCTATGGCGCAAAAACCTACATTCTGGATGCAGGTGACTACTACCTGACCGCAGCAAAGAATGCCCATGATGCAGTGAACAACGTTTTGGCAGCAAAGGGCTTTACCCCGGAGAGCACCAACCAGCGCATGGATGCGGCTGGCGATTCTTCCCTGACCTGGAGCTTCCACAACGAAACTCTGGACACCACCCGCTATGCAGTGTCCGCAAATGGCACTCCCATCACCAACCAACTTTCCGATGCAGATTTGAATCTGTACCAGGGCAACGACGCAACCGTAACCTACCTGAGCCGTAACGACTGGCAGGGAACCTTCCCCACCGAGCCGGTTCAGATTGAACTGACCGAGCAGATGATTGCGGATTTGCAGAATGTGCAGTACGACCCCGCCGATTACGAGGCACAGACCATGCCCACCCTGGGTGCGGACAACGGCCTGAAGCTGTACGATATGATTGGCCTGGAATTTGATGACCCCCAGTGGCAGCTGTTGCTGGATCAGATGACCTTTGATGAAATGGTTGCCCTGATTGGTGACGCATTCCACTGGACCATGCCTGTGAAGTCCATTGAAGCTCCCGGTACTCGTGACGAAAACGGTCCGCAGGGTCTGACCGCGGCTCTGCTTGGCTCCAAAGCAACCCAGCTGAAGGCAACCGCCTTTACCTCTGAGGACGTAATGGCCGCCACCTTCAATGTGGAGCTTGCCAGCGAGATTGGCCGTGTGATTGGTAACAACTGTCTGGAAGCAGAGATTGCGGTGCTGTACGGCCCCGGCAACAACATTCACCGTACTCCCTACGGCGGACGTAACTTCGAGTATTACAGCGAGGACGCTTTCCTGTTCGGCAAAATTTCTCAGTATGAAGTAGCAGGCATTCAGGCAAAGGGTGTCCATGTGGTAATGAAGCACTTTGCCCTGAACGACTGTGAGCAGGACCGCATTGGCCTGGGTGTATGGCTCAACGAGCAGGCCGCCCGTGAAATCTACCTGAAAGCATTCCAGACTCCCGTGGAGCAGGGCAATGCCAATGGTATGATGGTGGCTTATACCCGTTGGGGTTGCACCTGGTCCGGCGGCAACAAGGGTCTGATGACCAACATCCTGCGGGAAGAGTGGGGCTGTGACGGTCTGAACATCACCGACAACGTGCTGACTCATTATGTAAATGGTGTGGACGGTATTTTGGCAGGTGTAAGCACCTTTGACGCTATGCTGCCCTACATCACCCAGCAGCTGCCCAAGTACAAGAACGACCCTGTTGTTGTGAATGCAATGCGTGAAGCATCCCACCACAACCTGTATGCCATTGCAAACTCTGTGGGCATGAACGGCGTAGGCCCTGACACCACCATCACGGTGATTGAGCCTCATGTGGTAACTGCTGCCCGTGTGTTCGCGATTGTGTTCCCGGTTGCCTTTGTGGCTTGCCTGGCAATGTGGATTGTGCGCCGCCGTCGCTTCCGCAAGGAATGGCTGGCAGAGCACCCCGCAAACTAAGCAACAAGCTGAAATAAGCTGAAAAGCACCCCCATCCAAGTTGATGGGGGTGCTTTTGTGTAGTTCCGGGGCAAGATTGCAAAATTTTGGGGGATATGATAGGCTAAAACTCAGCCGAATTAAGGAGGATTTTATCATGAAAGTATGGCAAATTATGTTACTTGTATATCTGTGCGGCATCAACCTGGTGGCCTTTGGGGTATCTGCCTGGGATAAGCACTGCGCAAAAAAACAGCGTCGCCGTGTGCCGGAAAGAACCTTGTTGTTGCTCAGCGCAGTGGGGGGAAGCCCGCTGTTTTTGGCATCCATGTATTTGTTGCACCACAAGACCCGCAAGCCGAAATTTTTCATTGGTGTTCCGGTGATTTTGGTTCTTCAGATTGCCCTTGTGGTGGTGGCAGTCACCCAGGGATGGTTAGCATAAGTTAATTTTGTCACAATGACGAAACGACTGTTAGAATTGTGTCAATGTTTGTGAGAACTGCGAATTGTTATTCAATTAACAATATGGTATCATAGGATACAAGGCTAAGGGTCAACGGCCCTGCCCCGCGTTTGAAAGACGACTTCGTTTGAAAGGAAGGCACAACCGATGGCAGAGCAGAAAAAACCGACGGTGGAAACCGTAAAAACCGAAAAGAACGACGTACAGATCATGATTGACGGCCTGGTAAGCCGGGCACAGAAAGCCTTGCAGGAGTTTCTGAGCTTCGACCAGGAGACCGTGGACAAGATTGTACATGAGATGGCACTGGCTGGCCTGGACAAACACCAGGAGCTGGCCCGCATGGCCGTAGAGGAAACCGGCCGTGGCGTCTACGAGGATAAGGTCATCAAAAACATGTTTGCCACTGAGTACATCTGGCACAACATTAAAAAGGAAAAGACCGTAGGTATCCTGGAAGAGAATGAGATGGAAGGCTATGTGGAAGTAGCCGAGCCTGTGGGTGTTATCTGTGGCGTTACCCCCACAACCAACCCCACCTCCACCACCTTGTTTAAGTGCTTGATTGCAGTTAAAACCCGTAACCCCATTATCTTCGGCTTCCATCCCTCTGCACAAAAGTGCAGTGCCGAAGCTGCTCGCATTGTATACGAAGCCGCTGTAAAGGCTGGCGCACCTAAAAACTGCATCCAGTGGATTGATAAGCCCAGCGTGGAGGCAACTGGCGCCCTGATGAACCACCCCGGTGTGGCAACCATCCTGGCAACCGGTGGCCCTGGCATGGTTAAGGCCGCTTACTCCTGCGGCAAGCCCGCTCTGGGTGTAGGTGCAGGTAACGTACCCTGCTTCATCGAGAAGAGCGCTGACATCCATCAGGCTTGCACCGATTTGATGCTGTCCAAAACCTTCGACAACGGCATGATTTGTGCTTCCGAGCAGGCTGTTATCGTGGAAAAAGAGCTGGCCGCACCTTTCGAGGAGTACATGAAGAAGAACAATTGCTACTTCCTCAATGCCAGCGAGGTGGAAAAACTGACCCACTACATGTTCCCCGACCCCAACAAGGGCGTCCTGGCAGACGTGGTTGGTAAATCCGCCAACTGGATTGCCCAGCAGGCAGGTCTGGAAGTGCCGGAAAAAACCAAGATTCTGATTGCACCTCTGCCCGAACCCTCTGAGCAGTACCCCCTGAGCAAGGAAAAGCTCAGCCCCGTTCTGGCTTACTTCACCGTGAAGGACAAGGAGCAGGGCTTCAAGTATGCAAACACCATGCTGGAGCTGGGCGGCCTGGGTCACTCTGCCGTTATCCATACCGGTGACTCTAAGATTGCCGACGAGTACGGTGTGGCCATGCGTGTAGGCCGTATCATCGTGAACAGCCCCTCTTCTCAGGGTGCAATCGGTGACATCTACAACACCAACACCCCCTCTCTGACTCTGGGCTGTGGTAGCTATGGCCGCAACTCGGTCAGCCAGAACGTAACCACCATCAACCTGGTGAACAAAAAACGTGTTGCAAAACGGAGGGTCAATATGCAGTGGTTCAAAGTTCCCCCCAAAATCTACTTTGAGGAGGATTCCATCCAGTACCTGGAGAAGATGGAGGGCATTACCCGTGCTTTCATCGTAACTGACCCTGTTATGGTGCAGTTGGGCAACGTGGATAAGGTTCTGCACTACCTGCGTAAGCGGGAGCAGTACTGCCACAGCGAGATTTTCTCCGAAGTGGAAAGTGACCCCAGCGTAGAGTGCATCATGCGTGGTGTGGAGGCAATGCGTGCCTTCCAGCCTGACGTGATTATCGCCATCGGCGGTGGTAGTGCCATCGACGCCGCAAAGGGTATGTGGCTGTTCTACGAACATCCCGAAACCGGCTTTGACGGTCTGCGCCAGCGCTTCCTGGATATCCGTAAGCGTGCTTACAAGTTCCCCAAACTGGGCACCAAGGCCAAGATGGTGGCAATTCCCACCACTTCCGGTACCGGTTCTGAGGTAACCAGCTTCTCGGTTATTACCGACAAGCAGAACGGCAACATCAAGTACCCCTTGGCAGACTATGCCTTGACTCCCGACGTGGCAATCATCGACCCCCAGTTCACCCGCACCATGCCCAAGAGCATCGTAGCAGACACTGGTCTGGACGTTCTGACCCACGCCATCGAGGCATATGTATCCGTCATGGCAAGTGACTACACCGATGGTCTGGCCCTGCAAGCCACCGAGATGGTGTTCCACTACCTGCGTGATTCCTATGCTGGTAAGCCCTTGGCACGTGAGAAGATGCACAATGCTTCCTGCATCGCTGGTATGGCATTCACCAATGCCTTCCTGGGTCTGAACCACTCCATGGCTCACAAGCTGGGCGGTGAGTTCCACATCCCCCACGGCCGTGCAAACGCCATCCTGCTGCCCTATGTGATTGCATACAACGCAACCCGTCCCACCAAGTTCCCCGCATTCCCCAAATACAAGGAGTATGTGGCAGACGAGCGTTATGCAAAGCTGGCATGGCGCTGTGGCCTGTGCAACGTGGGCACCGATACCACCACTGCGGTGAACTGTCTGATTGAGGCCATCCGTAACCTGATGAAGGACACCGACCGTCCCTTGACCATCAAGGATTGCGGCATCTCCGAAGAGGAGTTCCTGGCCAAGGTGGAGAAGCTGTCCTATGAAGCCTTCGAGGACCAGTGCACCACTGCAAACCCGGTTTACCCCCTGGTAAGCGAAATTAAGGAACTGTACCTGAAAGCTTACTACGGCGAATAAACCCGCGGGATTGTCTTCCTTCCATATCGTATAAAACTGCCAGCCCCCTGTCTGCAATTTGCAGGCAGGGGGTTTTTGTGGGTGTTTGGTATAAAATCAACGTGTTTCCATAAAAGACAGCAAGAAAATACGGAATAAACAATGTTTTGCAGAAAATTATACAAAGAAAGCTTGCAAAACAACCTCCGGCGGGACTATAATGAGCCTGATACACAAACCCTTGGAGCGATAGGAAAGACCTGTTATAATAAGGAGTGATATTTGCGTGAAACTGAAAAAAACTGCCCCCCCCTTGCATTGGCCGTTTATGTAGTAGCTGTTTGCGTTGCCGCAAGTCTGGTGGCCTGTGGCGGGACTAAGATTTCCGTTGTAACTTTGGAAGATGCCCAGGTTAAGGTGGGCCAGTCGGATGAACTGGAAGCTGCCGGGGAAGTGGACAAAAGTAGCGGTGACGAAAAGGCTACTGATGAACCCACCACTTCCAAGGGTGAGACTTCCAAAGGCGGTGCTGACAACACCAGCACTACCACTGCCAACAAGGGAAGCAACAGTGGAAACAAAGCCCCTGCTGCTACTGCAACTCCCGCTCCGGTAGTTCAGCCTGCCCCTGCACCTGCGCCTGTGGTGGAAGCAACCCCTGTGCCGACTCCTGTGCCCACTCCGGCTCCTACGCCTGTGCCTGAACCGGTAGCGACTCCGGAGCCTGTTTTCTCTGAGGGTGGAGCCGCTGGACAGTCGTTTGGCGACATCATCCCCGGCAGTCCCTTGGATAATCCGGAGGTGTACAATCCGGATAGAAGTGATGAAGTGCAAGAGGAGAAAGCCCCTTTTGTTGACCCGGACGATTTTGTTTTTAACTGATTTCTGGTGCTTGTCTTTGGAAAATTTAAGCATATAACAAACTATCAAAAGAGCAGACTTTTCGTTTGGAGAAGTCTGTCCTCTTTTTTGT
>JAHLFP010000016.1 GCA_018883715.1 Candidatus Allofournierella pullistercoris
GTACTTCACCTTGATTTCGGTGAGGGGTTCATCCGTCTGCATGGCGGGCTGGATGGCAAAATTGTCAAAAATCCAGTCCATCACCTGGGCGGTTTCAATCAGGGCGGGACGTTTGGTGGGATAGCCGTAGGAATCCAGAGAGATGGGGCTGTTGAGCACCACACTGATATAGCTTTCGCCACTTTCGGTGTTCACATGCCACCCGGCAAAGTTCTGCCAGTCCTCCAGCGTACCGGTTTTGCCTCCTTGGTTGTAAGCACGGTAGTATTCCGCACCCAGCTGTTCATCCGCCATCCGGTTGGTGCTGAACAGGTTGTAGGTGCCAGCGGCATAGCGGTTTGCGCCGCCACCGTCCTGTCCCATGTCAAATTTCAGGGTGGTCATGGCCTCTTTCAGTACATCAAAACTGAGGGCATAGCGCAGAATCAGGTACATATCCCTTGCGGTGGTGACATTTTCAAGGCTCATGCCCACCGGGTCCACAAAGACGGTGGAGGTACAGCCCAGCTCCTTGGCTTTGCTGTTCATCTGGTAGACAAAGTTGGAGATATTGCCCCCACTTACCACATTGGCAATGATCATGCTGGCATCCGCCGCACTGGGCAGAAGGCTGGCATACATCAAACTGCGCAGGGTGTGGGGTTCTCCCATGCGGATGTCGGCGGTGGCCATGCCTTTTCCATACAAGGTATCCCGGATGGAAGCGGTCAGCTCCCCTTTGATGGAGTCCAGCTGGTCGCCGTACTGCTCCACCAGCAGGATGTTGGTCATCAATTTGGTCAAGCTGGCAGAGGGAAGCACAAGCTCGCTGTTGTAATCATACACAATGATGTTGGTATCCGTGTTGACCACATAGGCGGCACGTCCCTGCAACTGGAAGGGTGCTTCAAACCCGGCGGCGTGAACCGGTTGCACCACCACACTGATAAAAACCAATGCGCACAAAAGACAAGCGGTGATTTTTTTCATATGGACTTTTCCTTTTACAAGCGTTAGAATGATAAAATGTGAAACCTGCAATCAAATACCTTTGTTTTTGGCAAAAGTGACCATTTGCGGCAGGGTGTTTTTGTTTATTATAGCATTGTTTTAGGGCTTTATAAAGTGTTTTATCAGGAAAGGCGGCGAAACGCAGGATGATTTATGTGATAGGCGATACCCACGGGGAACTGGAACGGTTTAAGGAAAAGCCGCTGCGCCGATTGAGCAAAAAAGACACCCTGGTGGTGCTGGGGGATTTTGGCTTTTTGTGGACAGGGGACAAGCAGGAGCAGAAGAATCTGCGCTGGTTGCAAAAACGGCGGTATCAGCTTTTGTTTTTGGACGGATGCCATGAAAATTTTGACCTGCTGGCCCAGTATCCAGAGGTGGATTACAAGGGTGGAAAGGCACGGCATCTGGGGGGCAACCTCTATTACATCCAGCGTGGCAGTGTTCTCCAAGTGGAGGACGCCACCCTGCTTTGTTTTGGCGGGGCGGAAAGCTGGGACAAAGAGGACCGGGAGGAAGGCATCAACTGGTGGCGGCAGGAGCTTCCCACCAGCGAGGAGCTGGAACGATGCGTCCGCCAGCTGGAGGCCCATGATTGGAAGGTGGACTATATCCTGACCCACGATGCACCCCGGAAGATTTTGGAATTTGCCCAGTTGATGAAAGGACAGCCCAACCTGCTCCACACCTTTTTTGATGAGGTGATGGAAAAGACCGGGTATAAAAAATGGCTCTTTGGTCGGTATCACAAGGACCGGAGCCTTGGCACAAAAAGTCAGATGGTGTTCTGCCAGTCTGTGGCCTTGGATGGCGGCGAAGCAAAGCCAGAATAAATAAAACACTCCAGCAGTTTGTTCCTGCTGGAGTGTTTTTCTTTTGCGTTGTTTTTGAAGACAGAAGAGGGGTCTAGCCATTCCCGGCGGTTAGTTAAAGGTGGTGCGTTCAAACAGCTGCTGCACCGCATCCGCAAGGGCAGCATGCTCCGGAAGTTTCAGCTTGGGGTCTTGCTGTAACAGTTGGTGGGCGCAGTCCTGGGCCACCTCCAGCACCCGGGTGTCTCCCATCAGGTCTGCCAGTTGCAGGGTGGGCAGGCCATGCTGGCGGTTGCCGAAGAAATCCCCCGGCCCTCGGTGCTCCAGGTCGTACCGTGCTACCTCAAAGCCATCCTGGGTCTGGCAGAGGAAATGCAATCGCTCTTTTACCGAGGAACTGCCGTGGTCACTGACTAGAATACAAAATGCTTCGCTGTTGCCACGTCCCACCCGTCCCCGCAACTGGTGCAGGGCGGACAGGCCGTATCGCTCGGCATTTTCAATGACAATCACGCTGGCGTTGGGCACGTCCACACCTACCTCAATCACGGTGGTGGAAACCAGCGCATCCAGCTTTCCGGACTTAAAGTCCTCCATCACCTGGGCCTTTTCCTTGGCTTTCAGCTTGCCGTGCATCAGGCCAATCCTCCGGTTGGGGAGCAGAGCCTGTGCCACATCGGTGTAATAGGTGGTAACGGCATGCAGGTTGTCGGTGGTGGGGTTCTCGCTGGTGCTTTCCTCCACCAGAGGGCAGACGATGTAAGCCTGTCGCCCCTGTCCAATCTGGTCGTCCAAAAAGTGGTACATCTGCCGCCGTTTGTTCTGGGTGACGGCATAGGTTTTTACCGGTTTTCGTCCCGGGGGCAGTTCGTCCAGAATGGAGATGTCCAGATCCCCGTACATCAAAAGGCCGAGGGTGCGGGGGATGGGGGTTGCGCTCATGACAAGCACATGGGGAGAACGTGCCTTGTCCGCCAAAAGTCCCCGCTGTTGCACTCCGAAGCGGTGTTGCTCGTCCACCACAACCAGGCCCAGTTGGGCAAACTCCACCTTTTGTCCAATTACCGCATGAGTGCCCACCACAAGCTGGGCTTCTCCGCTTGCGATGGCTTCCAGGGTGGCTCGCCGGGCGGCGGCACGCATTCCTCCGGTGAGTAAAGCCACCTGAATGCCGAATGGCTCCAGAAGCTTTTGCAGGCCGCTTGCGTGCTGGGTAGCCAGAATTTCCGTGGGTGCCATCAGGGCGGTTTGATAGCCATTCTGCACCGCCATGTAGGTTGCGGCGGCGGCCACCAAGGTTTTACCACTGCCCACATCCCCCTGCAATAGCCGGTTCATGGGCCGTTTTCCGGTCATGTCGGCGCAAATCTGCTCCGAGGCCTTTTTCTGGGCCGAGGTGGGGGAAAAGGGCAGGCTTTCCCAAAAAGGGGACAGGCCCACCGGGCGCATGGGGGCACCGGATTGGGTCATGCCCCGGCTTTTCAGCAGGCTTAAACCCAGCTGAAGCACAAACAGTTCCTCAAATACCAAACGGCGACGGGAAGCCGCCATGGCGGCAGGGCTGGAGGGCTGGTGGATATGGCGCACCGCCGTCCATTTGTCCGGCATCCGAAAACGGGATAGATAGTCCGGGGGTAGGGGTTCGGGCAAAGGGTCGGTGACTGCCAGTGCATTTTGGATGCAACGGGCAATGACCCCGCTGGAAAGGCCCTCGGTTTGGGGATAGATGGCGGAAAGGGGATTCCGTGCCACCTGGGCAGGGGTGCGTACAGTGGGGTTTGTCATCTCCCGGCGGCTGGCACTGCCCCGCACCCGCCCCACAAAATAGTAGGTTTCCCCCACCAGCATCTGCTGTGCCATGTACTGGGTGTTGAACCAGCTGACCGTCATGGTGGAGGTTTCGTCCTCCACCACAAGCTGGATTAAGGTGCGTCCTCCTGCAATCCGGGTGGCAGGTTTTTTCAGCAGTACCTGCGCCCGGATGACCACCTCCGCATCGCTGGGCGCCTGGGAGATGGTACAGGGCTGGGTATAGTCGATGTATCGGCGGGGATAGTGGCAGATAAGCTGTCCCACGGTGAGGATGCCCAGTCGTTCCAGACGCTGGGCAATGGCAGGGCCAACGCCTTTTACATATTGCACAGGGGTGTCCAGCTTCATGGAAGGTACGCTCCTTTCAGGGGGGATATACAAATGCCAGCCCCCAAGCAGAAAAAAGGCTTGGGGGCTGGGCAAACAAAAGGTGGATTATTCCACACCAATCATATAATAGTAAACGGGCTGTCCGCCGTGAATCAAGGTGACTTCCACATGATCCCCCAGCTTGGACTGAACCAGTTCTAGGGTGCGCTGTGCTTCTTCCTCGCTTACATCACAGCCGGAAATCAGGGTGACAAAACTGGTGTCCTTCTTAACCATGCCACGGGCCAGACGGTAGGTAATCTTGCCAATGTCGTTGCCCAGGTGGACAATCTTACCGTTCTCCATGCCCATAATTTCGCCTTTTTTAATCTTGTGTCCGTCAAAGTCGCTGTTGCGAGCGGCAAAGGTTACAAGACCGGTGTTCACCTGCTCGGCGGCCTGCATCATATTGATGGTGTTGGCATCCACGGTGGCATCCGGGTCAAAGCTGAGCATAGCAGTCATGCCCTGGGGCACGGTGCGGGTGGGCAGTACCACAACCCGGCGGTCGGCCAGCTTCTGAGCCTGTTCTGCCGCCATGATGATGTTCTTGTTGTTTGGCAGTACAAACACGGTTTTGGCAGGTACGCTCTGGACAGCAGCCACAATGTCCTGGGTGGAGGGGTTCATGGTCTGTCCGCCGGATACAACCGCCTCAGCGCCCAAATCCTGGAACACAGCCTGCAAACCTGCGCCAGCAGCTACGGCAACAAAGCCGTATTCCTGCTCCGGGTTTACAGCGGCGTAAACAAAGGGAGAGTCGGAAGCGGTCTGCTCGGCTTCCTTCTGTTTTTCCAGTCCTTTGCCCTGTGCCTGCTTTGCCAGGAACTGCTCGTGCATGTTCTCGATTTTGAAGTTGGTCAGATAGCCGTACTGGATGGCATGGCTCAAAATCTTGCCGGGGTCAGCGGTGTGAACATGGCAGTTGATTACGTCGTCGTCCTCGATGACCACCACGCTGTCGCCGTTGCTTTCACAGAAAGCCCGCAGTTTATCGCTGGAAACACCGGGGTTTTTGTTTACCAGGAACTGGGTACAGTAGCCGTTGATGATATCCTCTACCCGCATCAGCTCGTCGGTGAACACACCCTTGCCGGCGGCATCACTGGACAGCTTGGCGGAATTGGTCTGCTCCTGGCTGGCGATGATTTCGCCGCCCTTGAACACCTGGTCCATACCCTCGAAAATCACCAGGACACCCTGTCCACCTGCGTCCACAACGCCGGCCTTTTTCAGCACGGGTAGCTGGTTGGGGGTGTTGTCCAGTGCTTCCTGAGCAGCTTTCAGAACTAGAGTCCACAGCTCGTTCACGTCCTCCAGACCGCTGGCAGAGGCGGCTTCGCTTGCCACACGTGCCACGGTAAGCATGGTGCCCTCGGTGGGCTTCATAACGGCCTTATAAGCGGCCTGTACGCCCTGCTCCAAAGCGACAATCAGGTCCTTGGCATCTGCTTCGATTTTGCCTTCCAGTGCCTTGGACAGGCCACGGAACAGCAGGCTGGTAATAACACCAGAGTTACCACGGGCGCCCCGCAACATGGCAGAAGCGGCAGTCTTGGAAGCCTCTGCCACGGTGCAATCATCGGGCAGGTTTGCCAGCTCCAGTGCGGCGGCACTGACGGTCATGCTCATGTTGGTGCCGGTATCGCCGTCCGGTACAGGGAATACGTTCAGTTCATCCACCCGGCTACGCTGGTTGGAGATATTGTTTGCGCCAGAAATAATGGCGTCCCGCAGGATTTTACCTGTAATCATAGTATCTACACCTCGTGATAATCGTTTTTTACTTCAAATAAGGGTTTTGGCAATCAGGCAGTTACGATGTCGTCCACCGATACCTCGATGCGCGCCACGGACAATCCGGTGGCCCGCTCCACCTCGTGTTTCACCTTGTGGCTGATGCTCTGCACCATGCTGGCAATGTTCAGGCCATAGGCCACCTTGATGTGCAGTTCAATCACCAGTTGGTTGTTGCGCTGGGTGACACGGACGCCTTTTTCCGGGAAATCCTGGCCAAAGATAAGGCTTTTCAGGTCATCCGCCCGGCCATTGGTTGCCATATCGGCCACGCCATAGCAACTGCGGGCGGCCTGGCTGACCAGTTCAGCAAAATAATCGGAAGTCATGCTGATTGTGCCCAAGGTATTTTGCAGTGTAATCATGGATACCGCTCCTTTCCTGTTTGGCTGGGGCAAACTTGCCACAGCAGACCAAAACCCATGGTTGGTTACTGGCTTTGTTGCAGTCCGTCCAGCTGATAGAACACATTGCTCAACGAGCAGGACAGACCCGAAAGACTCCGGTTGTGCAGTACCGTGCCGGTTCTCCACAAAAGGGGAACAAAGGGCATCTGCTGGGCAAAGACCTGTTCCAGTGCCGCCGCAGTGCTGGCATCCGCCCGGAACTGGGCATAGGCATCCAGCAAGGGCTGGCTTGTGGCAATGCCCCAACTGGTGTCTCCACCGCCAAAAAACGGAGTCATATCCATATTATTATACAACTTGACCTCTCCAATGTACAAGTGAAAATTACTGGCGGCAATTTTTTCGTGGTAGACGGCAAAATCCGACTCCTCTTCCAGCTGGACATACAGGCCGAAATCTGCCAGTTGTTCCCGAATCATGCTGGCGGCGTACCGCATATAGGTGTTACCGCTGTACACAAGCAGACGGAGGGTCACCCGGTTTTGCTCTGCATCCAGATAATAGCCCGTTTCCTTGTCCATCACATAGCCCATCTGGGACAGGGTAGCGGCGACATCGGTGGGCTGAATTTCACGCTCTGCCAAAATTTTGTGTACGTCCTTGGCACAGGCATAGTGGTCGTTGATTAACCCGGTGGCGGGATAGGCTCGTCCGTAAAAGCTTTCCTCCACAAGGGCACGGCGGTCCAGCATCTGGCTCAGCAGTACCCGCCCGGTTTCGGTGCGAAGCAAGGGGCTTGTCTCCTCGCCGCCGGTGCCGTTTACCCCCAAAAACACCAGATTGTTGGTTTTGTACTGGGTGGCACGGCTGGAAACGCTGGAACTTGTGGGGGCGGTTTCGCTCACCGCATACATGTCCACAAGCCCCATGGAAAGGCCGGACACCATCTCGTCATAGCCACTCACTTCCACCAGCTGAATGGTTTGCGGCCCTTGCTGGGGGAAAGGGGCATAGGGGTTCACCACAAGCTGGTCCTCTGTCCCGTAGGTGTACCGGCCGCTGGCGGTGGGCTGGGTGGAGGCGGTATCGGCGGCTTTCAGCACCGGAATATCACACAGATAGGCAAAGAGGGAGTCCGGCTGGCTTAGGGTAAGCACCAGCTGGCCCTCTTTGTTTACCTCAATGTTTTGCAGGTTTTGGAAGCGGGCGGCATACCGCTGGCTGGACTTTGCGGCCCAGAAGCTGGCGGCAATATCCTGCGCTGTAATGGGGGTGCCGTCTGCAAAGCTTTGACCCTGCCGAGGCTGAATCACCACCAGGTTGCCGCTGGGAACAATGGCCTCTGCCAGGCGGTATTCCAGTTGCATTTCCGGGGTGATTTCCACCAGTTTTTCAAATAAAAGTCCCCCGTTTTGCCACACCAGCATGGAGCTGGACAGATAGGGGTTAAAGCCACTGCTGGGGGTGTAGCCCACCCGGAGGGTATCCAGTTGCTGAACACTGGCGGTGGGGGTGGGGGTAGCCACCGGAGCAGAGGCGGAACTGCTACTACTGCTGGAAGCAGGGGCTTGACAGCCGCTGAGCAGGACAGCGCAGGCCATGGCCAGTGCAAGAAAACGAGAAAAAGACATGCATTCACATCCTCGCGGTATTGATACAATCAGACAAATCATACCACAAAATTCTCTTTTTGAACAGACGAAACAGTGGGTGGGTGTGTGTTTTTGGATAAAAAGTAAAAAAATAATTCTGGATTTCACATCTTCTTCATATACTGCTCTGCGGGATGTGCTACAATGAAGTCGAAGGCTTGCCTCAGTGATAAGGCAGTCTGCCGTAAAATTTACTTAATGCAAGGAAGGAACCAATCATGAACCTGTTGTTTTTCCTTACCCCTAAACAGGATGTGGCATTTTTATATGAGGATTTTACCCTGCGCCAGGCGCTGGAAAAGATGGAATACCATCGCTATTCCACCATCCCGGTGTTGAGCCGCAATGGGGAATACATTGGCTCGGTAACAGAGGGCGATTTACTTTGGGCCATTAAAAATCAGGGAATCCGGCTGGAGGATGCGTCCTCGGTGAGTCTGCGCAGCGTTCCCCGAAAAAGAGATTATAAAGCGGTGCCCGTTACCACCCGGATGGAGCACCTGGTGGCGGCGGCCATGACCCAAAATTTTGTGCCGGTGGTGGATGATAAAAAGAGCTTTATCGGCCTGATTAAGCGCAATGCCATCATTCAGTATTGCTATGACCAGTACAAAAACAGCCAAAGCGCAAGCGTTTAATTTAAAAATTTACAAAAGGAGAGAGCGACAATGCAGGAAAACCAATATCGGCAGATTCAGCCTTGTGAGGTACAGGGCAACCCCTTTGAGATGCTGGGCAAACAGTGGGCGCTGGTGACAGCAGGGGATGAAAATGGCATCAACACCATGACCGTCAGCTGGGGCATGCTGGGCGTAATGTGGGGCCAGGATGTGGTGCAGGTTGTCATCCGACCCCAGCGTTACACCAAGGAATTTGTGGACCGCACCGGACGGTTTACCCTCAGCTTTTACGGGCCGGACGCAAAACCCACCTTAGGCTACTTTGGTAAAGTGAGCGGACGGGACGAGGATAAAATTGCAAAAGCCGGCTGGAAGCCCCGCTTGTTTGGCAAGGCTCCTGCCTTTGAGGGAGCGGAGCTGGTGTTCAGCTGTCGGATTCTCCACAGCCAGCGCCTAAACCCGGAAGGCTTTGCCCCGGATGCAAACTGCGATGAGCGCTGGTATCCAGAAAAGGACTACCACGAAATGTACATTGCCACCATCGAGCAGGTGTTTGTAAAAGAGTAACATAGGCAAACAAAAAGCCGCCCCCGGTAAAAGGGGCGGCTTTTTTGTTGACATTCCTTAAGAAAGGGAATGTACTGTACTTACCGTACAATAACAGAAATGCAGTAAGCGGAAGGTGAAAGGCAAAGAATGAACATTATTGTATCCAATCAACTGGGAGTGCCCATTTACGAGCAAATTAAGGAACAGATTAAGGCGGCTATTTTAACCGGAGAATTATCGGAAAATGCTCCGCTTCCTTCCCTTCGACAGCTTGCTCGTGATTTGCAGGTAAGCTTGGTAACCACCACACGGGCGTACAGTGAATTGGAATTGGAGGGGTTTGTCCAGACCATGCCGGGCAAGGGGGTTTATGTAAAAAAGATTGACCAGACTCTTGTGCGGGACAAATACCGAAAGGAAACGGAAAAAGCCTTGCAAATCGCAGTGCAGAGGGGTAAGCTGGCGGGGTTATCCATGGATGAGCTTCATAAAATGCTGGATGAAATGGAGGAGGCAATCGAATGAACAACACAATTGAAATATCCGGTTCAAGAAAACAGTATAAAAATTTTCTGCTGGACGATATTAGCTTTTCTGTTCCAGCTGGCTTTGTGTGTGGCTTTATCGGTGAAAACGGTGCGGGAAAAACCACGACTTTGAAACTCATCCTAGGAATGGCCATGAAAGATGGCGGCAGTATCAAGCTGTTTGGAAAACCTGCTGACGATGCTTCGCTGAAAGAGGATATTGGTGTTTTGTTTGAGCAGCCCTATTACCAAGAAGATTGGACACCCATTGACCTCGAAAAGGCAATGCGGCCTTTTTACAAAAAATGGAGTAGCACAGCGTTTCATGAATATTTGAAGCGGTTTTCCCTTGACCCAAAGCAAAAGTATAAAACAATGTCTCGAGGTATGAAAATGAAACTGGGCATGGCAGTCACATTGGCCCATGATGCAAAACTGTTATTGTTGGATGAACCGACTTCTGGCCTTGACCCTGTCGGCCGGGATGAAATGCTGGAAATATTCCGTGATTATATGGTACAAGAGGGGCGAACAATCTTTTTCTCCACCCATATAACCAGCGACCTTGAAAAGATTGCTGACTATATCACATACATCAAAAACGGAAAAATTTTGTATAGTGGATTGCAGGATGATAAGGGGGATTTGAACAAACTGTATTTGACCTTGCCTGTTACCCGCTCTTCCGTTGTGCCAGGCAGGTATGCTTTATCCATTGGTATGGGTCTGATTGGATTGGTTACGGGCATTCCTCTGGCTCTTCTTGCGGACCGTTTTTCCATGTCCCATTATTACGGCCCCATTGCGTGGTTTTTGCCGGTTATAACTATAAGCTATCTGCTGTTTTCTGTTTTTAATCTGTGTATGTTTCCTGTTTTGTTTAGGCTCGGATATAGCAAAGGGAAGTTCTGGGGAATGCTTGTGCCGATTGCTCTTTTTTCAATGCTGTATGGGGTGTGGGTCATCCTTTCTTCCTTGCCGGGAAATGGGACTTTGCTCTTTGATGGTCTGGAATATGCCCGGCAACATATGCTTCTAGTCAATGGCGGCATGACTTTGGTTGCCACCTTGATTTTACTGGGTTCATTTTTGCTGTCCAAAAGGCTTTATGCAAAGCGTGAATTTTAATCCAGGATAGATTCTCCCGGTGGGTTAAATGCATCTTAATAAAAAACACCTCCGAACGCATGGTGCATTCGGAGGTGTTTTCATTTTAAACGTAGAACAGCATGGTGCTGTAAGAGGGCAGGGGCCAGTGATCCTTGCCGCAGATGGACTCTGCCGCATCGGCAGCTGCACGGAGCTGCTCCATGGCGGGCAGAACCTTGTTGCGGTAGATGCGTCCCCGCTCCAGAGAATCGCAGGCGGCTTCTGCCTGTTCCACGCAAGTCTCCAGATGGTCGGCGGTTTCGCTCATGGCATCGGTGCAACGGGTCAGCTCCAGCAGAACCTTCTCCTCTGCCTTGCAGCTGATGCCTTCCATAGCCTTGCGCTTGCGCACAATGCCGGTGGCGATTTTATCCATGTAAGCACTGGTGGCGGGAATCAGCTGACGACGTGCCATTTCCAGCATGGTGACAGCCTCGATGTGGCGCAGTTTTGCGTAATGCTCCAGCTTTACTTCATAGCGGCTGCGGCACTCGGTTTCGCTCAATACGCCCATCTGTTCAAACAGCTGAATGTTTTTGGGAGTCACAATGGCGCTCAATGCTTCCACGGCGCTGGGCTCATTGTACAGGCCACGGCGGGCGGCTTCCTCCTCCCACTCCTTGCTGTAACCGTTGCCGTTGAAGATGACCCGCTTATGGTCACGGATGGTGCGCTTAATCAGGGCAACCACAGCCTTGTCAAAGTCCTCGGCCTGTTCCAGCTCGTCGGCATAGCCTTTCAGCTCTTTAGCCACGGCGGTGTTCAGGATGGTGTTGGCATCCGAAATGTTGGTGGAAGAACCGGGCATACGGAACTCGAACTTGTTTCCGGTGAAGGCAAAGGGGCTGGTACGGTTGCGGTCGGTGTCATCCTTGGCAAACTGAGGCAGAACCTCTACACCCAGGTCGATTTTAGCGGCGGCGGGCACCACATACTCGCTGTCCGAAGCAATGGCGTTCAGGATGCCTTCCAGCACCTCACCCATAAAGATGGACACAATGGCAGGAGGTGCCTCGTGACCGCCCAGACGGTGCTCGTTGCCGGCGCTTACAATGCTCATGCGCAGCAAATCCTGATATTCGTCCACGGCCTTAATGACAGCGGCCAGGAAGATGAGGAACTGCAGGTTGTCCTTGGGGGTGGCGCCGGGGTCAAGCAGGTTCATGTCCGGGGTGGACAGGGACCAGTTGTTGTGCTTGCCGCTTCCGTTCACACCCTCAAAGGGTTTTTCGTGGAGCAGACAGGCCAGACCATGCTTTTTGGCGATTTTGCGCATCATTTCCATGGTTAGCAGGTTATGATCCACTGCCACGTTGCAACGGTCAAAGATGGGGGCCATCTCGTGCTGGCAGGGTGCAACCTCGTTGTGTTTTGTCTTGGAAGGTACGCCTAATTTCCACAGTTCGTTGTCCAGGTCTTTCATGAAGGCGGAAACTTCGGGGCGAATCACACCGAAGTAATGCTCCTCCAGCTCCTGGCCTTTGGCGGGGGTGGCACCAAACAGGGTGCGCCCGGTGAGAACCAGGTCCTGGCGGGCATTGAAGTGCTCCTCTTTAATCAGGAAGTACTCCTGCTCCGGGCCTACGGTTGCATTCACATGGGTGACTTCCTTGCCGAACAGGGCCAGTACACGCTTGGCCTGGGTGCTGACCGCTTTCATGCTACGCAGCAGGGGAGTCTTTTTATCCAGTGCTTCACCGGTCCAGCTGCAAAATGCAGTGGGGATGCACAGGGTGTCGTCCTTGATGAAGGCATAGGAAGTGGGGTCCCAGGTGGTATAACCACGGGCTTCTGCGGTGGCACGCAGACCACCGTTGGGGAAGCTGGAAGCATCCGGCTCGCCCTTTACCAGCTCCTTGCCGGAGAATTCCATGATGGCGGTTCCATCCCGGTTGGGGCTTAAAAAGCTATCGTGTTTTTCGCTGGTCATGCCGGACATGGGCTGGAACCAGTGAGTGTAATGAGTGGCCCCCTTTTCGATGGCCCAGTCACGCATTACGCTGGCTACCACGTTGGCCAAATCCAAATCCAGTGGTTGCCCCCGCTGCACCGTTGCTTTTAAGCTCTTGTAGGTTGCGCTGGGAAGGCGCTCTTTCATGACATGTTCGTTGAAAACGAGAGAGCCATAAATTTCTTTGGTATTTGCAGGTGCCATACTGTTCCTCCTTTAAAGTCCGGTAGGGTTGATGACGGGCATTCAGCCGGGGCTGACCCAGCTAATCCCTTATTCATCCCTACATTATAAAGCGGCAGGCTATAGAAAGTCAATGAAAAAGAGTGGTGACTTGTCGATTTTGTTCACTTTCCAAAGGGTTTTAATAGATAGGGGGAGAGTTGTTGTATACACTGCTTAATATCCCGCAGACAGGGGTGTGCTATAATAAGGAAAATGCCTGTAAAGAAAGGGCAGAACCAAGGGAGGTCTTGTGAAGATGGAGATTGAACGCAAGTGGCTGGTGGAGGGCTGGCCCAGCCAGCTGGAGGCATATCAGGTGATTGAGATGGCCCAGGGGTATCTGTCCACCCGGCCCACCGTGCGCATCCGCAGTGAAAAAACCGGGGAAGAAACCCGGTATCGCCTGTGTTTTAAGGGTAAACCCAGCCAGGATGGCCTGATGCGCCCGGAGATTGAAACCGATATAGACAAGGACTTGTTCAGCCAGCTGGAACAGCTGATTGGACAGCCTTTGGTGCAAAAGGAACAGCGGCGCTATCAGCTGGAAAACGGCCTTGTGCTGGAAGCAAACTGGGTGGATGCCCACCAGCCCACCGCCTTTTTTTATGCAGAGGTGGAGTTTGACACCTCAGAGCAGGCAAAGGAATGGCAGATTCCGCCCCAGCTTGCGGACTACCTGACCCAGGAAGTCACCGGTACACCGGGGCAGAGCATGGCGGCCTACTGGAATGAAACCCGCAAGCAGGTGGAGTAATTTTTTCATTGCAAAGGGGAAGATTCTCCATATTTCGGCAGATTTTCAACAAGAAGAATTTATAATGAGTGTGTGGAAAACAGGGTTGTGCCGCTACCTCAAAATTTAGTTGAAAACCAGAGAGCGACCACTAAATATGGGTAAATCAGGGCAAGTCGGTAAGAAAAAGAGCCCCTTGTAAACCCAGTTGCAAAGCGGTTTTACAGAGTTTTCAACATCAAAATGTTGAAACAGTTGAAAGTTTTGTTCCCTACAAAAACACAAAAAACCACCCCTTGCTTTTCTGCAAGGGGTGGTAAATTATAGGGGTAAAATGCTTCTAACTGAAAAGTTATCGACCGTTTTCCGCAAAAAGCTGTCCCAAATCCTGAAAGATGTCCTGGGGAAGCATGCCATACTGGCCCAGCCGCTGGGCGGTGCGGTCGGCGGCGGCTCCATGGAGCCATACTCCGCAGGCGGCGGCATGCAATGGGCTGAGGCCCTGTGCCAAGAAAGAGCCAATCATACCGCTGAGCACGTCCCCACTGCCGCCCCGGGCAAGTCCCGGGTTCCCGGTGGAGTTGCGCAGTACCTGGCCATCCGGCCCTGCCACAATGGTGTGGTGGCCTTTCAGTACCACCACGCACTGATTGGCACGGGCATACCCGGCGGCAATGCTCTCCCGGTTTGCGTTCACCTCCGCAATGGTCAACCCACACAGACGCGCCATCTCGCCGGGGTGAGGGGTGAGCACCAAAGTACGCTCCACCGGGCGGGGAAGCTGGGGAAGGCCGGCTACTGCATTTAGCGCATCGGCATCCAGCACCACATGACCGGCCGCGGCAGAGGCAAGCAGTTCCACAATCTGGGATGTCCCGGCGGTGTTGCCAAGCCCCGGCCCTAAAACCAGTGCATTAAATTTTGCAAGTTTGCCCAAAATCTGTCCAGTGTCCCCGGCGTACAGGCCGCCCTCGGAACTTTGTTTGCAGACAAGGAGAACTGCTTCCGGGCAGTGGGTCATTACAGTGCTAGCCACCGTTTGGGTGCAGGCCACCGTGAGGATGCCGCAACCGGTACGCAGTGCGCCCAGACTGCACAAAACAGCGGCACCCCGGAAGCTGTCACTTCCGCACACCGCCAGCAGGTTTCCATAACTGCCTTTGTGGCTGTCCGCCTTGCGCTGGGGCAGCCACTGCCAGACCAAAGAACTTGTGATTTCCTGTGCCATATTTACCACATCCACCCTTTGTTTTGCTGTTTTGTTTAGTATACGACAAACCAGGGGCGGATTCCAGTGCCAGTGGGCAATTTTAGAAAAACAGAAGCCTGTGGCGACATAAAACGGCAATTTAGCACAGCTAAAATTCTCAAACAGTAAAAAAATAATGCAAGATATACAGAAAATCCTTGCACTATGCGGGTTTACACTGGTATAGTAAAGATAGTAGAAGAGAAAAAACGCAACAAGATAAGGGGGTTGATTGTATGCGGATGGGAATGCAGCGAGGGCGGCCTCGTCATGCCTTCCTCGTAATTCTAATGGGTATGGATGTGGTGCGCAGTGAATCTGCTGGAAAGGTCTACAGCGGGGCAAAAAGCTGTCTTGCCCAGATGGGACAGGTGGCATCGGTGGTGCTTTTGTCAGAGCTGAGCGTCCGTGTGGCATGGGTAAACTGGAATCTATACGAACTGCCGCCCTGCACCCCGGTTTGTCTCAAACGTCGCTCCTACACCCAGATGGTGCAGGATTTATCCCGAGAATACGACCGGGACCGGGTTCTGGTGGTGGGGCAGGGAGCAAAAGCCTTGCAGGCCGCCTTGTGCGCTGGAGTACGATTTTACCCCATTGTGCCACAGGAGGAAGCTGTCAGCTGGGCAAAATTGCAGGAAGAAGCCCTGCCAAAATTGCTCCACGGAACCTTTGGGGAAGTCTACCAGCAGCAACTGCTGGACTGGCATCGGAAATGTATGCCCAAAGGACTGCATATCACGGATTTGTATGGCAGATAAGGCCAGGTGGAGAACCCGGCGGTTCAGAACGCATTTTTCTGAAAGGGAGGTGGCCGTTTGTCCTGGGATATAAAAACATAGAGCCTCTACACGCTTTTGGGCGGGATAGAGGCTCTTTTTTATATGCGCTTGTTATTTGGAATCGGTGGTGTCCATCTGTTGCACCCGAACCAGGAAGAAATACCGGATGGAACCACGCCAGCCAAAGCCGCATTCCACCTGGTACAGGTATAAGCCGGGCTGGCTGGGGGCAACCAGGGTGCCGTCGCTCACGTCTGCCAGCTCCACAAACTGCTGAAGGTCAGCCCCTGGCGCACGCTGTACCCGCAAGGTTTTGGGCTTTGTGGAAAATTCCAGAACCAGCCGGCTGGAGGGGGGTAAATCTACAGGATAGATTAAACTGCGAATCTGGCTGGAGGTATACACGGGGGTATCCTTTGCCACGGTGGTCATAAAGTTCCATTCATACCCCGCACGCAGGATGCTGTGTTCGGTAATGCGTACCTCGTCGTTCACAAGGATGCTAAAGGAGGGCAGGGCCTGTTCCGGGTCTTTCACGTCCATGTTCTCCCGGATAAACACGGTGGCGCACATAGCCAGCGCCAAAAGCAAAGCGCCAGTGAGGATTTTTTGCAGAATGCGTTTTGGGGTATACATACAAAAGCCTCGTTTCTTTTGCCGGTGGACGGCAAGGGATTCTTTTTTATTATAGCGAATGCAGGGCAAAAAATCCAGCACAGGTATGCCTTGCCCTCGTGGCAGAAAATGGATACAATAAAACAGTGAAACAATTAAAAAGGGAGTGAATCAGCATGAAGATTGTGGTACTGGACAGCTATTGTGTTCGCCCGGATGACCTGGACTGGAGTATGTTACATGAGCTGGCGGACCAGGTGGAATACTACCCCCGTACCCGCTATGAGGAAATTGCCCCACGGATTGCAGGGGCGGAATTTGTAGTGACCAACAAATGCAGAATTGACGAAGCGGTGCTGGCCCAGTGTCCAAACCTGCGGTGGGTGGGACTGACCGCCACCGGAACCGACAGCTTGGATCTGGAAGCCTGCCGCCGTCACGGGGTGGCGGTTGCCAATGTGCCGGGGTACTCCACCTACAGCGTGGCCCAGCATACCTTGGCCCTTTTGCTGGAAATCGCCAACGGAACCTCCCGGCGGGCGCAAAGCTTGCGGGACGGCTATTGGCAGACAGGTGTGCCGGACAAATACGGCATCCAGCCCCACATTGAGCTGTATGACCAAACCATAGGGCTGATTGGGTTTGGTGCCATTGGACAGGCCACCGCCCGCATTGCCCAGGGGTTTGGAATGCGGGTTTTGGTACACACCCGAACCAAGCGGGAGAACCAGCCGGGACTCACCTTTGTGAGCCTGGAAGAGCTGTTACAGCAAAGTGATGTGGTCAGCCTGCACTGCCCCGCCACCCAGGAGACAAAGGGCATCATCAACAGGGAAACCCTTGCAAAGATGAAGCCGGGTGCCATCCTTTTGAATACCGCCCGGGGAAGCCTTGTGGATGAAGATGCGGTGGTGGAGGCGCTGAAAACCGGACAGCTGGGCTGGTACGGGGCGGATGTGCTCTGCCACGAGCCGGTGGAGGAGAGCGAGCCCCTTCGGCTTGCGCCCCATGCCCTGATTACTCCCCATGTGGCCTGGGCCACAACCAAAGCGCTGGAACGGCTGGCAAAAGAGGTGTGCGAAAATTTGAAAGCCTTCCAGCAGGGAGAGATGCGCAACGTGGTGAATCTCCCCTTAAAATAAGCAAATTCAAGGAGCATTCATGCAGTTAAGGAAGCAGTTTTGCGCCAGCGTTTTACCCAGTATGCTGGCACAGCTTTTGAACAGTTGTTTCATTATTGTGGACGGCTTTTTCATTGGGCAGAACATGGGGGATGTGGGGCTTGCCGCCATCAATGTGGCCTGGCCTATTACCGCTCTTTTTCAGGCGCTCAGCCTTTGCATTGGGGTGGGGGCCGCGGTGCGGATTGCCACCGCCCGGGGACAGAACCAGATGCAAGAGGTGGCCCAGGTTCGGGGCAATGCCATAAGCCTTCTTACCCTGACGGCGCTGGTGTGTTCGGTGGTGCTGTACCATGCAAGCCCGGTGCTTTTACCCTTTATGGGTGCCAATGAGGAAATCTACCCCATGGCGCTGGAGTACATTCAGGTGGTGTGCGCATTGGCGGTGGGACAGATGGTCAGCACCGGCCTGCTGGCGGTACTGCGCAGTATGGGCAGTGCAGTGGCGGCTATGGCCATTACAGTAGCGGGACTTTTCAGTAACATCCTGCTGGACTGGTGGATGATTGATGTGAAGCAGTGGGGGCTTGCAGGTGCGGCCTTAGCAACGGCCGTTTCCCAGATTGGCTGTGCAGTGGTGTGCCTGCTTTTGGTGGTGACACACCCCAGCGTGAAATTTTCCCTCTCCAGCCTGAAAATGGACAAAACCACCGTGGAGCGGATGTTGCATTTTGGTATTGCGCCCATGGGGCTTTCCCTTTCCACCAGCTTGATTATGCTGGTGACCAACCTGCAAGCGGTGCGATATGGCGGAACCCAAGGGGTTGCGGTGTATGCGGTGCTCAGCTATGTGCTGGGGGCAGTGATTCCCCTGATTACCGGGGTGGGTGATGGCACCCAGCCGCTGCTCAGCTTTGCAAAGGGGGCGGGACAGCCCCAGACGGTGCGCACCCTCTGCCGATGGGGACTTTACCTTGCGGTGGGCACTGCCCTGCTGGGCGGTGTGGTCAGCTGGCAGGGGCGGTATCTGCTCCCGGCACTGTTTGGTGCAAGTGAGTGGGCCATTGCCCAGGGAGCGGACTGTATGTGGACGCTGGTGCTGGCCTACCCTTTTATGGCGGCGGCCCATTTTTTCAGCAGTTATTTTACAGCCGTGTCCCAGCCCATCGCCAGCGGGATTTTATCCTACGGCGAGCCACTGGTGGCACAGCCCTTCTGGCTGTTGGTGGCACCCTTGTTCTGGCATCTGGAAGGCGTCTGGATTGCCTACCCGGCGGCGGTCATCACCATGGCGCTGGTGGCGGCAGTGCTCTATTATAAAAGCGAAAAACAAGGGGTAGAATAACGGCGAAAGGCTGGAATCAATCCCAGAAAAGAAAAAGAGTTACCCGAATTTCGGGTAACTCTTTTTTGCTTGGGTAAATCAAGCTGTCTGTTCGCTGGCGGGGGCATTTGGCTCTTTTGCCACACTGCGCCGCAGGCGGTCCAGCAGTACCAAGGCCAGAACGGCGATGATTGCGCTGGTGAGAGGGGAGTTCAGCCACAGTCCGGTGAGGCCAAGGGGCCACAGGGCGGCCATAAGTACCAGAGGAACCACCATTGCGTTGCCCAGGGATACCAGAGTGGCAAAAAGGGGTTTCTCGATGGCAAGGAAGAAGCTTTGCAGTGCAAATCCAATCCACCGGGTCAGGTAGGTCAGGCTGAAAAGCCGCAGAGCAAAGCAAGCGTATTCCAGGGTTTCAGCGTCGGGATGGGTCAGGAACAGGGTGATAATCGGCTTTGGTGCAAGGAGCATCACCGCTGTGCCTGCAAGGCAGAGAATTGCACTGCTGGAAAGGCAATAGCGGAGGATGGTCCACACCCGGCGGGGCTGGTTTGCGCCCCAGTTGTAGCCAATGGCGGGTTGCAGTGCGTCGCAGGTGCCATACAAAAGCTGTAAGAGAATGAACCCTGCATAGGTGAGCACGCCATAGATGTTCACCGCCATGGTTCCGCCCAGCATCATCAGGGCGCCGTTCATCAAAATGCCGGTGAGTCGCTCGGCGGTGGTATTCAAAAAGTTGGGGGTGCCATTCACCACAATGCGGCGCAGCATATCCCAGCTGAACTGAGGCTTGCAGAATCGCAGTACCAGTTTTCCTTGTGCAAATGGCACAAAGGCGACGGCACTGCACAGCATCATGCCAAGGGAAACGCCCAGGGCAGAACCGGCAATGCCAAAGTTCAGAACCTGGAAAAAGAGGAATTCCAGTGCCAGAATCAGCAGAGACATGGCGATGTTCAGGGCCATACTGCCCTTAATCTGTCCGCTGATGCGCAGGAAATTGTCCACCGCAAAGATAATGGTGGTGAAGGGGGAACAAAGGGCATACACCCGAACATAGGTTACGCCAAGCTGGGCCAGTTCCCCCTCTGCTCCCACCAGTTGCATCAAGGTTGGAGCACCCAGATACATGACCACACCCATTAAAAGGCTAGTGAGGACAATCAGGATGCAGGAACAGGTGAAATAGTTGTTGGCGCTTCGCTGGTCGCCCCGCCCCAGCGAAATGGAGATGGGCACCGAGGCGCCCACACCCACCAAATCCGCCAGGGAAAAGTTAATCATCACAAAGGGAAAGGCCAGGTTCAAAGCGGCAAAGGCTGTGTCCCCCAAAAACTGCCCCACAAAGATGCCGTCAAACAGCCCCCAAAGGGAGGAAGCTGCCATGCTGATGGCGCCGGGCACTGCCACCATAAAGAATAGCCGCCCCGGCGGAGTTTTGGTATAAAGGTCGTAGCTTGTCATATAAATCTCGCATATTACTTATTTTGAATCCTTTGAAAGGTTCAATTTTTCCTTGTTTACAAGGCCGCCAAAGATGGTCATGAACAGGATTTTCACATCCAGCCAGACCGACCAGTTTTCAATGTACCACAGGTCATAGCGAATCCGCTCCTCAATGGAGGTATCTCCTCGCAGTCCGTGCACCTGGGCCCATCCGGTGATGCCGGGGCGAACCTGGTGTTTTACCATATACAGGGGGATGGTTTCCTTGAATTGCTCCACGAAATAGGGGATTTCCGGGCGGGGGCCAATCAGGCTCATATCTCCTTTTAGGACATTGAAAAACTGGGGTAGTTCGTCAATGCTGGTTTTGCGAATCAGACTTCCAAACAGGGTTTTTCGGTTGTCCTGATTGGTGCTCCAGCCGGTTTGCTGGGTGTCATTCACCCGCATACTGCGGAATTTATACATGGTAAACAGCTGTTTGTTCAGTCCCACCCGTTGCTGGCGGAACAGAATAGGCCCAGGGCCGGACAGCCGTACCCCGATGGCGGCAATCAGCATAATGGGGCTTGTGAGCAGGATTAAAACCAGGCTTCCCACAATGTCCAGCGAGCGCTTGAGACAGGCATTGAACAAATCATCCAGCGGGATGGAGCGGATGTTCAAGAGTTTCACTGAGCCCATGATTTCCACCGTGGGACGGGCGGGGATATAGTCATTGTAAAAGGGAATGATGGAGGTGCGCACCCCGCCTTTTTCACACCAGGAAATCACCTGTACCAGAAAATCAATCTCGTGAGGTTCCAGCGCAACCACAACCTCGTCCACCTGCGGGCCGTTCAGCAGGCGGGGTAGGTCTTCGTACCGTCCCAGGTGCTCCCCAATGCCCTCCCGTGGGCTGGCCGCCAGATAGCCCATAATGTTCAGGCCGTATTGACGGTTGGAACGCAGGGTATCTGCATACTTCTGGGCAAGAGAACCGTTGCCCACAATCAGAACGTGTTTTTGGTTGTACCCCAGCATCCGAAGCCGTTGCAAGATGGTGCGCAATACCACCCGTTTCAGGATAAGAAGCAGGCTGGAGGTGATAAAGAACAAGGCCAGTACACCACGGGAAAAGTCAATGAGATGGGAAAAGTATAATCCCATGGTCAAAAGCAGAATTCCAAGGGCGTTGGCCTGTATCAGGGTGAAAATTTCACTTCCTATTCGGGTGAAACGGAAGGAGCCATACAGCCGGAAGGCATAGAAAATCACCACCATGACCACCGCATAGCCCACCGCCGCCAGTATGGTGCGGGAGCCAAGGAGCTGCACAGCAGGATTTTCCAGATTTTGGCGGTATACACCCAGCCAGAGCCAGACCGAGAACAGATAGGAAATAAAAATCAAAACCATGTCCAGCCCGCAGTTAATCAGGTTTAGGAGATGTTGGTTTTTTCGTATCATAAAGAGAATAAACTCCTTTGAAAAAGAATGGCTGGTACAGAATGTTGCAACATCTGTCCAGCGTATGCCACAAATCACACAGGTGGCGTTTCCCTTTCATTATAACAAACCTTGTCCAAAAGTCCAGCCTAAACCCATAAAATCCAGCTATAACCAGCCCGGGTGTGTCGCAAGCAAAAACAGCCGCCTGCCCCATCCCAAAAGGGGACGGGAACAGGACGACTGTAGGATTAAAAGATTAGTCGATTACGGTATCGGTTCGGCCGATGGCAAGCACGGAAGAGGTAATCTTCTTCCAGGTGTTACAGCCGCAGATGCCGTCCGCAGTCAAGCCCACCCGGCGCTGGTAGGCGCGCAGGGCGCTTTCGGTGTTGGCGCCAAACCGACCGTCCAAGGTGCGGGTGCTGTATCCAAGGGCATTCAGAGCATCCTGCAGGATGAGCACATAGGTACTGGTGGAGCCACGGCGCACGGTGGGGTAGCCGGCGGTAGTACCGGAACAGGCGGGTGTGCCATAGCGGCGGTCAAAGTGAACCCAGGTGGGGGTCATATTCTGAGGCTCCACATAGCCCCATGCGCCGCTGTTGCGGGCGGCCCGCCAGATGGCATTGCGGGCGGAACTGCCCTGGGTTTGGCCCACGTCAAAGGCCACACCCGCATAGTGCTGGCTTCGGGTGCCGTGACCACCCTCCCAGATGCGCTTAAAGGCATAGCCCACATGGATGCCCCGCCCGTAACTGCGCCGGGTCAGGTTCCAGGCTTCCATGGCGGCCACGGTGGTCCACAGGGTGGGGCTTTTGCTGCTGCCCCGGAACTCCCGCACCCGCAGGGTGGTGCCGTAGGCATAGGGCATGGGGTCGTTTTCGTCCCGGTTGTAGACCATCATCCGGTTGGAATAGGCATCGTATACAAAAATTTTTGCCATGGTATCTCCTCCTTCATGGTTATAAATTGGTGGGGATTTCCTGCTCCAGCAGGTTAAAGATGCCCCGCCAGGTTTCCTCGTCCACCACACCGGTAACAGGAAGCCCCAGCCCTTGCTGGAATTCCCGCACGGCCTGCTGGGTGTCCTGGTCATAAATGCCGTTTTCCGACACAAAGTCATACACGCAGTAGCGCAGGGCAATGCCGTTCATGGCCTGTTGCAGGCTGAGCACCTGGCTGCCTGCACTGCCCAGCCCCATCACATAGCCGGGGTATACCCCGTAATCGGTGGGGGTGACCTGCTGGTTGCCGCCGGATGCAAGGCTCAGGAAGGTGGCGGTGAGGGCATTCCAGGTGAATTCATCCACCCGTCCGGTTTCCTCCTGTCCAAACTGCCGCTGCCAGCTCAGCAAAGAGGCGGTGGTGTCCGGGCCAAACTGGCCATCCACCCCGTTGGGGCTCTGCACACTGGAGTAGAAATAGGCGATGTATTCCAGCAGGAACTGGATGTAGGACACATTGCGGCCCTCTGCGCCTTCCATCAGCTCAAAGCCGGGATAGGGCAACACGTTGTAGGCCAGGAACAAACCGTCGGTACTGCGGAGTTTTTGTGCCTGGTTGTACAGGGCGGTCCAGGTGGTCTGCCCAATTACGCCGTCTACCGTCAAGCCAAACAGAGTCTGGAAAGCCCGCACTGCCGCTGCGGTGCCACTGCCGTATATTCCGTCAATATTCACCGAGGGAATGCTGCTGTAATATACGGACAGAAGCCGCAGATAGAACTGAGCCTCCCGCACTGCATTGCCACTGCTTCCCTGGCGCAGGGGACTGCCGGGGTATACACCGGGGCGCTGGTTGGGGGACAGCAAATCATCCGCCACGTCACCATATACCTCATACAGCTTTTGCCAGGTGGCAGAACCTGCCACACCGTCCACCGTCAGGCCAAATTCCCGCTGAAAATCTCGGACAGCGGCAGTGGTGGCAGGGCCAAAAATGCCGTCCACCGTGACGGAGGGCACGCTGGAGAAGTTGGAGGACACCATGCGCAGGTAAAATTGCAACCGGCGCACATCGTCTCCCCGGTCACCCTGCCGCAGGGGAGTACCCGGATAGCCGCCGGGGCTGGTTTGCAGGTCGTTCTCCAGACTTTGGTATTGTAAGACAATGGCTTGCCAGGTGGCAGGGCCAACCACACCGTCCACCGTCAGGCCGTAGGCGCGCTGGAAGTCTTGCACAGCGGTTTGGGTTCCGGTGCCAAATACACCGTCCACGGCAGGACTGGTGAGGGCCGGGTCAAACTGTGCCAGACGGGACAGCCAGTACTGCACCCGTTCCACTGCAGTGCCGGTGCTGCCCACACGCAGGGGAGTGCCAGGGTAGGTGCTGCCGTTGGTGTTGGATTCACCAGTGGGAAGCTCGCCCTCGCTGGTCAGCTCGGCCAAATCTTTTACCGACACATAGATATAGCTGATTTTGTACCAGGTGCTCCGACCCACCACGCCGTCCTGGGTTAGGTTAAACTGCTTTTGGAAGGCACGAACCACGCTTTCGGTGGCGGGGCCAAAGACACCGTCTGTGCCCGGAGTGCCAAAGAAGGGATAGTCCTTAGCGATGCGGGTGAGCTGGCGCTGGATGATGCGCACATTGCTTCCGCTGTCCCCACGGCGCAGGGGGCTGCCGGGGTAGCTTTCCGGAATGTCCTGAATGTTGTTGGTGCGCACAATCTCGATGTTGTTGCCGTAGTAATAACGAAGAATTTGCAGGGCATTCAATCCCTCATTGGCCCGGTTCACCGTGCCCCACTGCTTCATGCCCTTGCAGGTAACGCTCTTACCGTCGCAATATTCGGTGTAGTAGGGGTCGATGGTTCCGGTACGCCGTACATAGGTGTTGAAGATGTCATCGGTAATATCCTCCATCACAGTGAAGATATTCCGCCCATGTACATAGTACTGGTCGTAGCTGGTGGAGTTGGTAATATCAAAGGAATAGCCTTTGCTGGGATACCACTCGGTAAAAATACGGTTGAGCGCCAGACTAATCTGGGCATGGATGTTGGCCCGCAGTGATTGTTCCGGCCAGGTGGGATATACCTCGCTGGATGCCACGTTTGCAATGTAACTGCGGAAGCTTACGGTCACGTTCCGGGCGCTTTCCTTGGGCTTGCCAAGATGAACCGTGATGGTTTTGGGGATGATGGGGGCTTCCAGCACACGGGGTTCACAGGCGGACACCGGGGCAACGCTGGGCACTTCCTCCGGTTGCTGATACAGGGGGTGGGGCGGAATGTCAAAGGTCTGGGCAAGGGGAATGGGGGCGCCCAGTCTTTGCTGGGGTAAAAGCTCCAGCAACACAAGGGCGGTCTGGGTGGCAAACACCTGCACGCCCTGCATCCGCACCGTCTGATAGCCCTCCTTTTCTGCCTGTAAGTTCCACAGACTATACGGCTGGCGGGTGTTGTCCTCATCTAAGGACAGGGACACATCGGGGGCGGTCAGGGTTTGCACTGGGGCAATGCCCTCGCTGTCGGTGGAGAAGGTCAGCTGGGTGCCGTCCTCTCCGGTTAGGGTAATGCGAACATCTGGCACAGCGGAGCTTTGACGGGGGGCAAAGGACTGTACCAATAAAAAACCATTGGCCATGCACGGATAACTCCTTTCTGGTGAAATTGCCAGGGGTCTGGCATGGAAGCAAAGGCTTCCTTGTGGTAGCATATTCCGTGGCCAGAAGGGGTGTTCCTCTTGCAATTTTGTCCCCGTGGTTCTATACTGGTATTATCTGTCTAAAGTGGGCAAGGAATTCCTTCAAAACAAGGGAAAACCCGCTTTACAGGCGGGTTTTTGAAAAATGGGGAATTTGTAAATCAGTGAAAATACCCCACCCAATTTGAGCGATTAGGCACAACATTATCTTAGGAGAAAACCAACGTGAGCATTTCTATTTTTGAGCGACGCACCGCCCTGTTGCTGGGCGAGGAAGGGCTGGATGCTTTGCATAAAGCCCATGTAATTTTGTTTGGTGTGGGAGGTGTAGGCGGCTATGTGGCGGAAGCACTGGCCCGCTCCGGTGTGGGTCGGCTGACCCTTGTGGACGACGACACCGTTGCCCCCAGCAACCTGAACCGACAGATTATCGCCCTGAACTCCACCATTGGACAGGATAAGGTGGAGGTGGCACGTCGCCGCATTTTGGACATTAACCCGAACTGCCAGGTGGACGTGGTGCAGATGTTCTATACCCCGGACACCGCCGATAAGCTTTCCCTGGAGGGGGCCAGTTATGTGGTGGATGCGGTGGATACCGTTACCGCAAAGCTGGAGATTATCGGACGGGCAAAAGCCGCGGGTGTGCCGGTGATTTCCTGCATGGGTACAGGCAACAAACTGCACCCGGAACTGCTGACCCTGACCACCTTGGAAAAAACCACCGGCTGTCCGCTGGCACGGGTGATGCGCAAGGAATGCCGGGCAAGAGGGTACAAAAATGTTCAGGTGGTATATTCTCCGGAAAAACCCATTACACCCCTGTCCTTGCCCAGCGAGGGCGAAACCCCGGCGGGCGGTGGTCTGCGCCCCGGCAGTGCCAAAAAGCAGACACCGGGCAGTGTAAGCTTTGTGCCGGGTGCGGCGGGGCTGATTATAGCTGGCAAGGTGGTACGGGATATTACGGGACAGCCCTGAAATTCTGTTGCCATATGCAATAAAACCAATTAGAAAAGGAAAGGATGTTACAGCGATGCAGTATGATTTTACTACGGTATGGAACCGGGCAGGACATGATTCTTTGGCGGTAGACTCGGTGGGAGCAGACAACGCCTGGGCGCCGGATCAGCCGAAAGAGGGCTTTGACTTTATCCCCATGTGGGTGGCAGATATGGGCTTTGCAACCATGCCCGGTGTGGTGGAAAGCATGCGAAGCCGACTGGAGCATCCGATTTTTGGCTATTTTGAGGGCGGCACTCGGTACACCGATGCCATCACCCGCTGGCAGGAACACCGCAACGGTGTCACCGACCTGAAGCCGGAGTACATTGGCTATCAGAACAGCGTGCTGGGTGGACTTGCCGCCGCTATGGAGGCAGTTTGCGCCCGGGGGGATAAGGTGCTGATTCACGCCCCCACCTACACCGGATTCACCAACACCTTGACAAATCTGGGTTATAAGCTTATTCACAGCACCTTGAAGCGGGACGAAGCCAGGGTCTGGCGGATGGATTATGAAGAGATGGAACAGCTGCTGAATGAAAATCACATCCATGTGGCGGTGTTCTGCTCGCCCCACAACCCCTCTGGACGGGTGTGGGAACAGTGGGAGCTGGAAAAGGCCATGGAGCTGTTCCAGCGGTATCAGGTGACCATTATCTCGGATGAGATTTGGTCGGACATCCTGCTGAACGGACACACCCATATCCCCACCCAGCAGGTGAGCGAGTACGCCAAACAGAACACAGTGGCCCTGTATGCCCCCAGCAAGACCTTTAACCTGGCAGGTCTTGTGGGAAGCTATCACATCATCTATAACGATGCTTTGCGCCACCGGGTGGAGAAGGTGTCCAGCCTGAGCCACTATAACCAGCAAAACCTGCTGAGCATGTATGCCCTGCTGGGCGCTTACACCCCGGAAGGGGAACAGTGGGTGGACCAGCTGCGCCAGACGCTTTCCCATAATGTGAACTGGGCCTATGAGTTCATCCAGCAGAACTTTAAGGGTGTAACCCTGGCAAAGCCCCAGGGAAGCTATCTGCTGTTCCTGGATTGCTCCCAGTACTGCGAGGAAAAGGGTATCACCCTGTCTCAGCTGATTAAAGCCGGCTGGGATGTGGGTGTGGGCTGGCAGGACGGTCGGCCCTTCCACGGTGCAACCAGCATCCGGATGAACCTGGCACTGCCCTTCTCCCAGGTGGAAACCGCCTTCCAGCGGCTGAAAGACCATGTATTTGTGGATTGATACAGCAAAATAAAGGCTCTTAAAGTGGCGAAGGATTCCCGCCATGGTGTCAGTCTGTTATAAGCAAAGAACCCCCATGTGGCTTACCACATGGGGGTTCTTTTTAATGCAGAATCCGTTTAAATACGGATACTTAGTGTTTGCTGGAAACGGGTTTCAGCTTGGATACGATAAAGCCTACAAGACAGGCCAGAACAGCAGGCAGAAGCCAGCACAGGCCCTCCTGATACAGGGGCATTTTGGTCAGAGCCTGTCCCACCACCGGCAGGGAAAGGCCAGCCAGGTTCAGGGCATATACAACGCTGAATGCGCCGGTGACCAGGATGGTAACAGGGTAGCAGATGGGAGCTTTTTCCCAAACCGAATGGGTCAGCCCCATGGCAATCAGCACGATGGACAGGGGGTAGAGTACGTTCAGCACCGGAATCGAGATGGTCAAAATGGCGTCCAGTCCCAAAATCGAGATGCCAAAGCTGATGATACCAAAGATAACCACCCAGCCCCGGTAGGAAATACGGGGAAACAGCTTGTAAAAATACTCACTGCAAGAGCTGAACAGTCCGATACAGCTGTTGAGACAGGCGATGATAAAGACAAGTCCCAGCAGGATGGAACCGGGTGCGCCATACAGGAAGCGTACAAGGTAGGACAGGATATTTGCCCCGTTGTGGTACTGCTCCATGGCGGGGCCGGTGACGGCACCCACATAGCCCAGCACACTGTACAGCACCACCAGAACTACACCGGCAATCCAGCCCGCCCGCACAGTACCTTTTACAATGGAAGAGGAATCAGAAATACCCCGGTTTTGGATGTTCAGGGCAATGACGATACCGTAGTTCAGGGCGGCGATGGTATCCATGGTGAGATAGCCATCCACAAAGCCCTGGGCCAGCACTCCGCTGGTGTAAGAACCAGTGGGGGCGGAAAAGCTGGCGGGGGGATTAAGAACACAGCCTACCACAATTACCCCGATGAGAACAAGCAGGGTGGGGGCCAGAATTTTGCCAAGGCGGTCGGTGAGTTTCTCCGGACGGAAGGACACCAGCATGGCAACAATGAAAAATACAGCAGAGTAGGCCACGATGCCCCAAGAGCCAATCTCAGGGAAGAAGGGGGTGACTGCCATCTCAAAGGAGGTGGAAGCGGTGCGGGGAATGGCCAGTCCCGGCCCGATGGAAAGGTAAATCAACAGGCTGAACCACCAGGAAAAATGCTTGCCCACCCGCATTGCAAGATTGGGCAGACCGCCGGATTTTGCCACCGCAATTACCCCCAAAACCGGAAGCCCGACAGCGCTGATGGCAAAGCCCAGCAAAGCCAGCCAGATGCTTGTGCCAGACTGGGCGCCCAAAAGGGGAGGGAAAATCAGGTTGCCTGCGCCAAAAAACATGGAAAACAGGGTTAAGCCGACCAGAAATTGGTCCTGCTTTTTCAAAGTTTGCATAAAAAACCTCCTTGTGTTAGTGCCATTCCTGGGTCGGAAGGGGGTTGTCCATGCTTGCGCAGTGATGCTGTATCAAAATCCGCCTATCCATAGGAATATTGGAAATAAGTCTAGCATACAAAAGGAGAATTTGAAAAGTGCCCCCGCAACACTTTAGGAAATTATACAAAAAATGCCGCCCTGCCCAAAGGCAAAGCGGCAAAACAGAGAAATAAA
>JAHLFP010000017.1 GCA_018883715.1 Candidatus Allofournierella pullistercoris
GAAAGGTGAAACGATAGGTATCGTACCGGATGAACGACAAAGGGCGTATCGAGAATGGAGGACGAAACTCAGCAGAAGATACTTTTGTCCTCGGACACGGTGTTTACCATGGAGCGTGGGCAAGCGCCTCATGGGGAAGCACCGGATGCAGGACAAGGCCAGCAGGGTGGGCAACAGTACCTTTGAGATGCAGGGCGGCAGTTTGACCGCAAAAAATGGCGGAATGTTCTACACCACCAATACGGAATCCACCATCGTGCTTTCGGACGTGACAATCCAAAATGCACCTGACAGCGAATTTTTGCTCCGTTGCACTGGAAATCAAAATGAAAGAGGTTGGGGCCAGACTGGCGCGAATGGCGCAGACTGTCACTTTACCGCCCTGGAACAAACCCTGGAAGGAAATGTGATTTGGGACTCCATCAGCAAGCTGGATTTTTACCTGACCCAGGGCAGTGCTCTGAAAGGTGCGTTTGTGCAGGATGAATCCTGTGCAGGGGAAGGTGGGGATAGCTATGCCCAGGAGAAGGCATAACGCTTTGCCTACAAGTTTACATATAAATATAAAAAAGAAAAGCGGGCAGTGGATATAACTGCCCGCTTTTTGGTGTTTTTGGTGTAATATGCTTATTTGCAATATTTCTCGATGTAGGCTTCCCGGCAGCGATTGATGATTTCCATGGCGGCGTCACGGCCTTGTTCCTCATTAACCACGGTTTCCTTGCCTTCCAGGTTTTTGTAAACCGAGAAGAAGTGGCGCATCTCGCTGAACAGATGGCTGGGAAGTTCGTCGATATCGCGATAGGTGTTGTACATGGGGTCGGTGAAGGGGATAGCAATGATTTTTTCATCCAGCTTGCCGCCGTCCAGCATGGTGAATACACCGATGGGGTAACAGCGTACCAGACTCATGGGCTGGATTACCTCACTGGACATTACCAGTACGTCCAGCGGGTCGCCGTCGTCGGACAGGGTGCGGGGAATCAAACCATAGTTTGCGGGGTAGTGGGTGGAGGTGTACAGGATACGATCCAAGATAATCATACCTGTTTCCTTGTCCAGCTCGTATTTTTTCTTAGAGCCTTTTTCGATTTCGATGACTGCTACAAAGTCATCGGCGTTGATGCGGGAAGGGTTCATGTCATGCCAGATATTTGCCATTTTCGTTTCATCCTTTCCTAATATGTAAAATAGGAATCTCCTACTCTACTCAGGTTATAATTATAACATAGTTTTGGAAAAAGGAATAGGAGTGCAGCGGTAAAAACAAGAATTAACAGCCAAGAAATGGGGAAAAATAAGGATTTCATGGGGTGGCAAAAAAATCTTGAAATTTTTTTGGAAAAACACTTGACTTATCTCCCAGGGTGTAGTATTATACTAGAGTAGCATGTCCCAGGGAACGACAACTAAGCGCCCGTAGCTCAGGTGGATAGAGCAACTGCCTTCTAAGCAGTGGGCCGGGGGTTCGAGTCCCTCCGGGCGCACCAAGTATGTGGTGGCTATGGCGCAGTTGGTTAGCGCGCCAGATTGTGGCTCTGGAGGCCGAGGGTTCGAATCCCTCTAGCCACCCCACATCAAAAAAGCGAATTCGACTTCGAGTTCGCTTTTTTCTATAATGGGTTGTCGCCAAGCGGTAAGGCACGGGACTTTGACTCCCGCATCCGTGGGTTCGAATCCCGCCAACCCAACCAGATAAGCCAGTTTGCTTTTGCAGATTGGCTTATTTTGTTTTTTGTGCGCAGTGCGGGCAGGTCATCGGTTGGGCTGACCCATCAAGGAATAAACTTCTGCTTGGGTTGCTGGTAGGGGATGGCATGCGAAGTAGATTTGGGAGTATCTTTTTGGGAGTGATTTGTGCTGTTTTAGCAGGGTGGACAGGCATACAAATTGTGAAAACAAAAGAAAAATAAAAAAATCCAAAAAAACACTTGCAATTCAATGCTGTGTATGATATTATAACTGAGCAGTAAATCTGCGGCTTTAGCTCATCTGGTAGAGCGCCACCTTGCCAAGGTGGAGGTAGCGAGTTCGATCCTCGTAAGCCGCTCCATTTACGGTGCTGTGGCCAAGTGGTAAGGCGAAGGTCTGCAAAACCTTTATTCACCAGTTCAAATCTGGTCAGCACCTCCATATGGAAAGATGGCTGAGCTGGTCTAAGGCGCACGACTGGAAATCGTGTGTGGGCCTGAAACCCACCGAGGGTTCGAATCCCTCTCTTTCCGCCAAAGAAAACCCGGTAGACAGTGGTTCTACCGGGTTTTTTCTTGTCCGGGTACACAGAAAGGTACACACAAGGCTGTTTCCCCTTTGTCTTTTGACATAGTTTGTGGTATATAAAAGATAGACACTATTTTGCAAGGTAAAGGGGTGAAGGCATATGGATGTGGAAGCGCTCTATATTCAATCCATTCCTGCTCTTGTTTGGGGAAAGGCTTCCCAAAAGGTGTATCTGTATATCCATGGACAGGAAGGATGCAAGGAGGAAGCCCGGCTGTTTGCTTCGGTTGCAATCCGGCGTGGATGGCAGGTTTTAAGTGTGGATTTGCCAGAGCACGGGGAAAGAAAAGGGGAATCAGATTCTTTTTATCCGTGGAAGATTGTACCGGAGCTTGGTTCTGTCATGGAGTACGCAAAACACCGATGGAACAAGATTGGGTTGTTCGCCAGCAGCATTGGCGCGTGGTTTAGTATGCTGAGTTTCAAGCAGGAACATCTGGAACAGGGGATGTTTGTTTCTCCGGTTGTGGATATGAAACAGCTGATTGAAACAATGATGGACTGGGCAGGAGTGTCGCCGGAACGACTCAGGCGGGAGCAGGTGATTGCCGCATCCTTTGGACAGACCCTTTCCTGGCAGTACAGGGAATATGCTGAGGAAAATCGGATAAGCCAGTGGCAAACACCCACCTGCGTTCTGTATGCGGGTAAGGATAATCTAGTGGGTAGAGAGACTGTACAAGCGTTTGCCCAGAAATTTAATGCTGTACTGACCATATGGGAAGAGGGGGAACACTGGTTTCACACCGAGGCCCAGTTGGATGTGTTGCGCCGATGGATTGAGCAACATCTTTAAAGCGGCTTTCCGCTCAGTGGAATGTGACTGGAAAAAGCTGGTTTGGATGAGGGATTTAGCTCGTGATTCTCTTGACAGATTCAGGTTGTTAGCCTATACTAATCCGTGAAAGAAACCGGCTGAAAAACAAGCTGGATTTAACGGATAGAGATATGTTGCAGGGGCCATGCTCCGGACATCTGCCGGCATTCAGGAAAGGGAGGAATCTGCGGTGAGTGAGCTGTTTTTGCATCTTGTGTATGACCATCAGGAGATTTACAGGGCTGTTGAGCAGCAAAATCTGGACAAAGCCATGGCTTTGTGGCAGGAAAAATGCCGCAAAATGGACGAACTGAATGTACGGCAGGCTCAAACCTTGCTGGATTCTTTAAGCCAGGTACTGCTGTCCTATGCTTTGAGCATGCAACGTGCAGAGGCACTGGAATACCGCCATCGCTGTCACCAGATGATTCGCCAGCTTAAGCACCTGGGCGAGGTGGAACCCCTTGGCAACCAGATGATTCAGTGGCACTGCAAGGTGGTTGTTCACCAGGACAAGGAGACAAGCCATATCCAGATGGCCTGCCAGTATGTGCAGACTCACCTGGAAGAGCCGTTCACCCTAGAGACGGTGGCGAAGCATATCTTTGTAAGCAAGTGTTATTTGTGCCGCATTTTCCGCAGTCAAACCGGAATGAGCTTTTCCCATTATGTAACCGAGCAACGGATGAAAAAGGCGGAACAGCTTTTGCGCCACAGCAACTTAAACATTGACCGCATTGCGGAAGAGTGCGGATATACATCGGCAACCTACTTTGCCACAAACTTTAGAAAATATAAAGGAGTATCCCCCAGTGCCTTTCGCCGCCAACTGGGGCAGGGGGAGAGTCCTTCCACCGAAACTTAATGCAAGGAGAAGACGCATGGGAAAGTCAATCGAACAAAAATGCGCCAAGGAGCAGGCAGTGGTATCCCAGATGATTGCAATCTAATGCCGGGGTAAGCACAAGACAAAAAAGGGGCATCTTTGCCACGAGTGCCGGGCACTGGAAGAGTATGCCAAGATGAAAACCAGAAACTGCCCCAGACTGTCGAATAAGGAGTTTTGCACCACCTGCCCCTATCCTTGCTATCAGCCCAGCCAGCGAGAGGCCATTCGCCGGGTGATGCGCTATGCAGGGCCACGGATGTTTTTACATAATCCTGTGGTGGCGATTCGTCACCTGCTTGCCACAAAACACCTGTAATTTTGCATGAATTAAAAAAGAACCTCATACCCTTGCAAACAAAGGGATGAGGTTCTTTTTTTAATTGTAAAAAAACTATGAAATTGGGCAAAGCTATTGACATCCAGAAAATGGATGGATAAAATACTTAGGTAAGCTAACTAAATTCTCGTGTTAGCTGTTGCGTGATATGGAAAGGAAAGGACCAACTCCATGAATAAGTTTGAACAAACATTGCCGATGGAACTACTTCGAGCCATGGACCATCTTGGCAAAGCCTGGCGTTGTACTTCGCCCCGGCCGAATTTGAACAAATCCAGCTTTTTTACCCTGATGACCCTGCGCAAATATGGCGTACGGCAGGAGCAGACGGGAGGATTGCCGGCAATGACCATTTCGGAGCTGGCAAAAACCATGGAACAGACCAATCCAACCGTAAGTCAACGGGTTGCAAAACTGGAAGAGAAGGGCTATGTACAGCGTATCCCGGACAAGGAGGACCGGCGCACCGTTTGGGTGCAGTTGACCCAGCAAGGTGACCAGTTGGTCGAGCAGACCAGCAGCCAGGTTCACAACCGGATGCAACAGGTGATTGACAAGATGGAACAACAACATCACGCAAGTGTGCAACAGCTTATCCGTTTGATTCACTTTATGGCGGATTTGATGGAGCAGGAGTTTTCCAATACTGAATGTGGCACAAAAAATTTTGAAAAGGGAGAGAAACCATTATGCTGAAATTACGGCGATACCTGAAACCTTATCTGGGTATTTTGCTGCTGGGCATTGGGCTGTTGTTCGGGCAGGCCATGCTGGAATTGACGCTGCCCAACTACATGAGTGACATCGTGAACGTGGGCTTGCAGCAGGGAGGTATTACCCAGGCGGCACCTGAGGTGATTGCCCAGGATAGCATGACCCTGATGCAGGTGTTCATGTCGGAGGAGGATAAAGCGGCGGTGCAAGCCGCTTACCAGCCACTGGAGCAGGCAGAGAACTCCGAAGAATTGGCAGAGCGCTACCCGGATGCAACCCAGCAGGACTGGGCTTTGACCGGGGATGCAGAGCAGGCCAGCGCCGCCTTTGAGCGGGCCAGCTATGCCTTGATTCAGACCATGCAGTCCATGCAAGGCGATGGTCAGGCGGCTGAGAGTGACAGCGAGGAGGCAGGACTGGATGCCGAGGCACTGGCACAGGTGATGCCCCTGCTGGCAGCACCTCAGATGCAGGAGACCATTCAGCAGTCCATCGAAACCGCCGCCGCTACCCCTGAAAGCACCCTGCACCAGACGGGTGTGGCATTGACTAAGATGTTCTACCAGCAGGTTGGAGCAGACACGGATGCCATCCAGAACGACTATATCTGGAAAACCGGCCTGGAGATGGCTGGCCTGGCGGTTCTGCTGACCATTTGTGCTGTATCGGCAGGTTTCTGCATGGCAAAACTGGGTGCCGGTGTGGGCCGTGACCTGCGCCGTGAGGTATTCCGCAAGGTAACGTATTTTGATAACAACGAGATTGACCAGTTTTCCGGCGCAAGTTTGATTACTCGTTCAACCAACGATATTACCCAGGTGCAAACCTTTTTGAGCATGGGTTTCCGCCTGCTCTGCTTTGCCCCCATTATGGGCATTGGTGGCCTGGTAATGGGCTTGACCAGGTGCATTAACCTGGCATGGGTGCTGGCTTTGGCTCTGGTGGTCATGCTGGGCCTGATTATGGTGCTGTTCGCCATGGCCATGCCCCGCTTTAAAAAGATGCAGGCTCTGGTGGACCGACTGAACCTGGTAAGCCGGGAGGAACTGAGCGGCCTGATGGTGGTACGTGCCTTCTCCAACCAGGCCTTTATGCAGGACCGTTTCCAGACTGCCAACAAGGATTTGACCGAGAACACCCTGTTTGTAAACCGTGCCATGGCTACCATGATGCCCTTTATGATGCTGGTGATGAACGGCCTGTCTCTGCTGATTGTTTGGTTTGGCGGCAAGCAAATTGCCCAAAGCAATATGCAGGTGGGCGATATGATGGCCTTCATCCAGTACGCTATGCAGGTAATTATGAGTTTCTTGTTCATCAGCATCATGTTCATCATGGTGCCCCGTGCGTCCGTTTCCGCTGAGCGTATCATGGAAGTACTGCAAACTGAAAACCAGATTAAACAGCCGGAAAACCCGGTAATGCCGGAGGGTGGCATCCGGGGTGTGGTGGAATTCCACGATGTATCCTTCCGCTATGAGGGTGCAGATGCGGACGTGCTGGAGCATGTGAACTTTACTGCTCGTCCTGGCCAGACGGTGGCTTTTATCGGCTCCACTGGTTCCGGTAAATCCACCCTGGTGAACCTGATTCCCCGTTTTTATGATGTAACCCAGGGAAGCATTACCGTGGACGGGGTAGACATCCGCAAGATGGACCAGAAAAAACTCCGTGATGCCATTGGCTATGTGCCCCAGAAGGGCCTGCTGTTCAGCGGTACGGTGGCAAGCAACCTGCGCTATGGTGTGCCGGATGCCAGCGATGCACTGCTGAAGGAAAGCACCGATATTGCCCAGGCCGCAGAGTTTATCCAGAAGCTGGAAAACGGCATGGATACCGAAATCAGCCAGGGCGGTACCAACGTGTCTGGCGGTCAGCGTCAGCGTCTGTCCATTGCCCGTGCGCTGGTGAAAAAAGCACCGATTTATATCTTTGACGATACCTTCTCCGCACTGGATTTCAAGACCGACGCAAAACTGCGTGCCGCCTTGAAGGGCTACACTGAGGAGTCCACCGTGCTGATTGTGGCACAGCGTGTGTCCACTATCATGCATGCAGACCAGATTCTGGTGCTGGACGAGGGACGTGTTGTGGGACAGGGCACACATGATGAACTGCTGCGCACCTGCACCACCTACCGCGAGATTGCGGAAAGTCAGCTTTCAAAGGAGGAATTGGCATAATGGCAGGACCAATGAGAGGCGGCCCCCAGATGATGGCCGCAGGCGAAAAAGCCAAGGACTTCAAGGGAACCATGAAAAACCTGAGGCGGTATATGGATCGCTATATGCCCAGCATTATCATGGCGTTGCTGTGTGCCATTGCAGGTACGGTGTTCTCCATTTTTGGGCCTAAAATTTTAGGTCGAGCAACCACCAAGCTGTTTGAGGGCTTGATGGCGATGATTACCGGAACAGGCGGCATTGATTTTGACGCCATTGCCCAGATTTTGCTGTTTTTGGCGGGGTTGTATCTGGTCAGTGCGCTGATGTCCTACCTGCAGGGCTGGCTCATGTCCGGCATTGCAACCAAGGTGGGCAATGCCATGCGTACCGACATCAGCAACAAAATCGACCGGATGCCCATGTCCTTCTTTGACCGGGTGCCCCATGGCGAGGTGCTGAGCCGTATCACCAACGATGTGGACAGCGTGACCCAGACTCTGAACCAGAGCTTGTCCCAGATTGTAACCCAAAGCACCCAGGTGGTGGGTGTTCTGCTGATGATGCTTTCCATCAGCCCCCTGATGACCCTGGTTGCACTGTGCATCCTGCCGGTGTGCATGATTCTGCTGATGCAGGTCATTAAGCACAGCCAGCGGTTCTTCCGCAGCCAGCAGGAATACCTGGGCCGTGTGAATGGTCATGTGGAGGAGATGTATGGCGCCCATGTGGTTGTCACTGCCTTCAATGGTCAGGAACAGAGCATTGAAACCTTCAACAAGATGAACGACCAGCTGTACAAGAGCGCTTGGAAGAGCCAGTTCTTGTCCGGTATGATGATGCCCTTGATGAACTTTGTAAGCAACCTTGGGTATGTTGCCATCTGTGTCATGGGTGGTTTCCTGAGCCTGAACGGAACCATTACGGTGGGTGACATCCAGGCTTTTACCCAGTATGTGCGCCAGTTCACCCAGCCCATTACCCAGATTGCCAACATTGTGAACCAGCTCCAGATGACTGCCGCCGCTGCAGAACGTGTATTTGAGTTCCTGGGCGAGCAGGAGGAAGAGCCGGATCCGGCAAACCCGGAAAATCCCAATGTAATCGACGGTGAAGTGGAGTTCCGCCATGTGAACTTTGGCTATGTGCCGGAGAAGACCATCATTCATGATTTTTCCGCCAAGATTGCCCCCGGCACCAAGGTGGCCATTGTAGGCCCCACCGGTGCAGGTAAAACCACCATGGTAAAACTGCTGATGCGTTTTTACGATGTAACCCAGGGCGCCGTGTTGCTGAATGGCTGTGATGTGCGAAAGTTTGCACGCAACGGCATGCGCAGTGCCTTTGGTATGGTGTTGCAGGATACCTGGCTGTACAACGGCACCATCCGGGAAAACATCCGGTTTGGTCGCTTGGATGCCACCGACGAGGAAGTACTGGCCGCCGCCAAGGCCGCCCAGGTGGATCACTTTGTGCGCACCCTGCCCAAAGGCTATGATACCGAGCTGAACGAGGATGCAAGCAACATCAGCCAGGGCCAGAAACAGCTGTTGACCATTGCACGAACCATTCTGTCTAACCCCAAAATTCTGATTTTGGACGAGGCAACCTCCAGCGTGGACACCCGCACCGAGCTTTCCATCCAGAAGGCTATGGATGCCCTCACCGAAGGACGTACTAGCTTTATCATTGCACACCGTCTGTCCACCATCCGGGATGCAGATTTGATTCTGGTGATGAAGGACGGCGACATTGTGGAAACTGGTAGCCATGAGGAACTGCTCCAGAAGGGCGGCTTCTATGCTGGACTGTACAACAGCCAGTTCTCCGATGGGGAAGAGTAAGTGCTTTGCGTAAATGGCTTTGGTATAAAGCTGTTTGCCTAAAGAATCAATCAATTTGCCCTATGTGTTGCAGTTTTGCGGCGCATGGGGCTTTTTGTTGGTTTCTGGCGGTTAAAAAATATTGACGGTAACCGCTGGATATGATATAGTAAAGCTATCGTTGAAAAGGGAGTAGTTGCAAGCTGTTCTGTCAACATCCCGGCCTTTGGCCTGGCAGAATACGCCGCTCTTTCTGGTTGATTAAGATCGGTAACAAGACTTTTCGACAGCAAGTGCGTAGGTTCACAGGGCTGTCGGAAGGTCTTTTTTTACGCACAAAAGCCAGAAAGCAGCTAGAAGCGACGAAAGAAAGGGAGTTGGAACATGGCAAATTCGTACTTTGACAAAACGGGCCAGCAGGTGCTGGAACAACTCAAGGTCAGTGAAAAGGGCCTTGACGCAAAGCAGGCGGCAAGCCGGTTGGAGGAATATGGACCCAACCAGCTGGCAGAAGGCAAAAAGAAAAGTGCCTTGATGATTTTCCTGGAGCAGTTTAAGGACCTGCTGGTGGTAATTCTGATTGCCGCCGCAGCAATTTCCGCACTGTCCGGCAACGTGGAAAGCACCGTGGTTATCCTGGCGGTTCTGCTTCTGAACGCCGTGCTGGGTACGGTACAGTATCTGAAAGCAGAAAAATCCCTTGCCAGCCTGAAAGCGATGTCCGCCCCCACCGCCAAGGTGTTGCGGGACGGCGTGCGCAAAGAGGTGGCAGGTCCGGACATTGTGCCCGGTGATATTGTCTACCTGGAAGCAGGCGATTTGGTGGTGGCAGACGGCCGACTGCTGGAATGCTACTCCTTGAAGGTAAATGAAAGCTCCCTGACTGGTGAGTCTGAAGCAGTGGAGAAAACCGCTGACGTTCTGCCTGAGGGCAAGACTGCACTGGGTGACCAGAAGAACATGGTATTCTCTGGCTCTTTGGTGACTTATGGTCGTGCGGTCATGGTGGTAACTGGCACTGGTATGCAGACTGAGCTGGGCCATATTGCTGAGCTGATGAACCAGACTCAGCAGCGCAAAACCCCCTTGCAGAAGAATCTGGATGATTTCTCCGGCAAGCTGGCCATGATTATCCTGGCAATCTGTGTGGTTGTGTTCGGACTGTCCATCTTCCGCAGTGGTATGACCATTCTGGATTCTCTGCTGTTTGCGGTGGCTCTGGCTGTGGCAGCCATCCCCGAAGCACTCAGCAGCATTGTGACCATTGTGCTGGCAATGGGCACCCAGAAGATGGCAAAGCAGAATGCCATTATCAAGGAACTGAAGGCTGTGGAAAGCCTTGGCTCGGTGCAGGTTATCTGTTCGGATAAAACCGGCACTCTGACCCAGAACAAGATGACGGTCCAGAAGATTTGGGCAGATGGTCAGCTGGTGGAAGCTTCCAAGGCAGACCTGAAGAACCCGGTGCAGGAGATGCTCCTGAACATCGGTCTGCTGGACAGCGACGCAACGGTGGACACTGCCAGTGGTGCAGCGGTGGGTGACCCCACCGAGATTGCCCTTGTAAACTGGGGCAACGACCATGCCGTGGATGCAAATGCGGTGCGTACCATGTACCCCCGTTTGCAGGAGCTGGCTTTTGACTCTGACCGCAAGCTGATGAGCACCTTGCACCGCATCAACGGCAACGATATGTTGTTGACTAAGGGTGCAATGGACGTAATTCTGGCTCGTGCCACTTCCATCTTCACCAGCGAGGGTGTTGTGCCCCTGACCGGGGAGATGAAGCAGACCATCAGCCGGGTGAACGAGGAATTCTCCCAGCAGGGTCTGCGTGTGCTGGCCTTTGCTTGCCGCATGATGCCCCAGGTGGAAACCCTGGGCCTGCAGGATGAAACCGACTTTACCTTTGTGGGTCTGGTGTCCATGATTGACCCGCCCCGTGAGGAAAGCAAGCAGGCTGTGGCGGACGCAAAACGTGGCGGCATCCGCACCGTTATGATTACCGGTGACCACAAGGTAACCGCTACTGCAATCGCCAAGGAGATTGGCATTTTTCAGCCCGGTGATATGGCACTGGAAGGCGTGGAACTGGATGCCATGACCGACGAAGAGTTGGACGAAAAGCTGACCCATATCTCGGTGTATGCCCGTGTATCTCCGGAGCATAAAATCCGCATTGTGACCGCATGGCAGCGTCGTGGTTGCATTGCCGCCATGACTGGCGACGGTGTAAACGATGCTCCCGCCCTGAAAAAGGCCGACGTGGGTGTTGCCATGGGTATCACCGGAACCGAGGTAAGCAAGGATGCGGCTTCCATGATTTTGGCGGACGACAACTTTGCCACCATCGTGAAGGCAGTGGTAAACGGTCGAAGCGTTTATGCCAACATCCGCAACGCCATCCAGTTCCTTCTGTCCGGCAATACCGCTGGTATCTTTGCGGTGCTGTACGCATCTGTTATGGCGCTGCCCGTTCCCTTCCAGCCGGTGCACCTGCTGTTCATTAACCTGTTGACCGACAGTCTGCCCGCCATCGCCCTTGGCATGGAGCCTGCCCGTAAGGGTCTTTTGGATGAAAAGCCCCGTGACCCCAACAAGTCCATTCTGGATCGTGCCCTGCTGAGCCAGATTGCATGGCAGGGTGGCTTGATTGCCATTGCTTCCATGCTCGCTTTCTATCTGGGTCTTTCCGCTGGCGGTGCCGCAATGGCAAGCACCATGGCCTTTGCTACCCTGACCCTGGCTCGTCTGTTCCATGGTTTCAACTGCCGTGGTAAGGAGTCCATCTTTAAGCTGGGTATGATGACCAATAAGTACTCTCTGCTGGCCTTTGTGGGCGGTTTGATTCTGCTGGTGTTGGTGCTGAGCGTGCCTGCTCTGTCCGGCCTGTTCATGATCACTCCGCTCACCGGAATGCAGTACCTGCAGATTCTGGGTCTGGCCTTTGCTCCCACCCTGCTGATTCAGCTGGGCCGTGTGGTGCGTGGTCGTTAATCGACTTCAGACGGGTAGGGGAAGCCTTTGCATATCCCTTACCTTATAAAAGAAAGCAGTTAAAAGAAACCAGCCGTTCCATCCTGGAACGGCTGGTTTTTCTGTGTTTTACAGGTATGGAGGTGTGGGATTATCCTGTGGTTTTGGCTGAATAGTTTTAGATAGCTTGGATTTAGACGGCCAAGAGCAGGATTTTTATGAAAAAACAGGGGACTGTCAAGTAAAAGTACTTGACACATGGGCAAAAGCTGGATATAATAAGCAACTGTAAAGCAAATTCCTTTACGGGGATGCCTTCCCCTAGAAGAGGAGTGGTTGTATGGCAAAGGATTTGACCATCTCCATCCTGCTGGATTTTTACGGCAAGGTTTTGACTGACAAACAGCGGGAGTTGATGGAGCAATACTACGACGAAGATCTCTCTTTGGGGGAAATTGCAGATAACTTTGGTATTACCAGGCAAGGGGTACGGGACGCCATCAAACGGGGCGAGAACACCCTGCTGGACCTGGAAGCAAAGCTGGGCTTTGCTGCCCGCTATCAGGCGATTCAGCAAAATCTGGAACAGATGGAACAGCTAACCAAAGATATTTGTTTTTATAACAACGACGCAATGGGTGGCAATGCTCAGATTGACGGGGCAGCCAAGCACCTGCTTGCGTTGATTGCACAGTTGGGTGATTGAGATTTCAATCACAGAAAGGAATGGCATCAATGGCATTTGAATCTCTTTCTGAACGCCTTTCTGGTGTATTTAAGCGACTGCGTGGCAAGGGTAAACTCACCGAAGCCGACGTAAAAGCCGCCATGCGCGAGGTGCGCACAGCACTGCTGGAGGCGGACGTAAACTATAAAGTAGCAAAAGATTTTATCGCTGGTGTTACCGAGCGTGCCATGGGACAGGAGGTTATGGACAGCCTGACCCCCGCTCAGCAGGTGGTAAAGATTGTAAGCGAGGAATTAACCGAACTGATGGGCGGTGAGGAGGCCGTTCGAGTGCGGATTAAATCCAAGCCCCCAACCGTTATTATGATGTGTGGCTTGCAGGGTAACGGTAAAACCACCCATGCGGCAAAACTTGGCAAGTGGTTTGCCAAGGAGGGACATCGCCCCCTGCTGGTGGCCTGTGACATCTACCGCCCGGCGGCGATTCAGCAGCTGGAAATTGTGGGCAAGCAGGCTGGTGTTCCTGTGTTCACCATGGGAACTGAAAAGCCGGAGCTGATTGCACAAAAGGCACTGGTATATGCCAAGGACCACGGCAACGACATTGTGATTCTGGACACCGCCGGTCGTCTGCACATCGACCAGGCGCTGATGGAGGAACTTCAGCGGATTCGAGAAAACGTGCAGGTGGACGAGGTTCTGCTGGTGGTGGATGCCATGGCAGGTCAGGACGCGGTCAATGTGGCAAAGGCCTTTGACGAGGCTTTGTCGGTGGACGGCATTGTGCTGACCAAAACCGATGGTGACACCCGTGGCGGTGCGGCGCTGAGCGTAAAAGCAGTGACCGGAAAGCCCATCAAGTTCCAGGGTACTGGCGAAAAGCTGGATGACCTGGAAGTGTTCCACCCCGGACGGATGGCTCGCCGGATTCTGGGCATGGGCGACGTGCTCAGCCTGATTGAAAAGGCCCAGAGCATCCAGGATGAAAAGCAGGCGGAAAAAACCGCCCGCCGGATGCTGGAAAACAAGTTTGATATGAATGATATGCTGGAGCAGCTGGCCCAGATGAAAAAGATGGGCGGCATTGCTTCGCTGGTATCCATGCTGCCCGGAGGAAACAAGATTAACCCGGACGACATTGACGAAAAGGTCTTTGTCCGCATCGAAGCCATTATTTACAGCATGACCCCCGCAGAGCGGGAGAAACCCAGCATCATCAACCCCAAGCGCAAACGTCGCATTGCGGCGGGCAGTGGCACCTCGGTGGAAGAGGTGAACAAGCTGCTGCGCCAGTTTGAGATGATGCAGAAGGTAATGAAGCAGATGAAGAAGAACCCCAAGGCATTTGGGCGTCGTCTGCGTGGCCTGTAATTCGGCCAGGTTTTTTGGTATGACCCACCTGTTTCATGGCAGGGGTTTATACGATATATATCAGCCCGCAAAGGGCTACAAATCATTGGAGGTATTACCACTATGGCAGTAAAAATCCGTCTGCGCCGTATGGGCGCTAAGAAAGCTCCTTTCTACCGTGTAGTTGTGGCTGACAGCCGCTCTCCCCGTGATGGCCGTTTCATCGAGGAAATCGGCTACTACGATCCCACCAAGGAGCCCAGCGTTGTAAAGATTGACGCTGAGAAGGCTAAGAAGTGGATTGCTAACGGCGCACAGCCCACCGATACCGTTCGCGTTCTGCTGAAGAAGAACGAGATTCTGTAAGCGAGTGATTGGAGGGCAACCTTATGCAGGAATTATTGCTCACAGTTGCCCGCGGACTGGTGGAAGACAAGGACGCTGTGTCCGTTGTTGTCGACCAGCCTAATGAGGACGGCACCGTCGTTTACCATCTGAGTGTGGCACCAGGCGACATGGGCCGGGTGATCGGCAAACAAGGCCGTATCGCCAAAGCCATCCGCGTTGTGATGCGGGCGGTTGCCGTTCGCAAGGGCGAAAAAATCGTGGTGGAAATCGACTGATTTTTTCAAAAACGCAACACTTGCCAAAGGCCCTTTGCATTCCTTGTAGTGCAAAGGGCCTTTGATGGTTTTTGCGTCAAGGAGGAACGAAACATGAAGCAATATCTGGAAGCCTGCAAGGCGGTTACAACCCATGGCGTCATGGGAGAAATCAAGGTGGAGCTTTGGTGCGATGATGCGGCGTTTTTGTCCCGCTTCAAAACCCTGTACCGCACCCCAGAAGGCGGCAATCCCATCGGCCTGAAAAAGGTACGTGCCCATAAAAACATGGCCCTGATTACCCTGGATGGGGTAACGGACATGGATGCCGCCCGTGCCATGGTGGGACAGGTTTTTTATATCAATCGCAAGGATGCAAAACTGCCAAAAGGACATTATTTTAAGGTGGACCTGCTGGGATGCTCGGTGGTGGATGCGGATACCGGACGGGTATACGGCACCATTGAGAAGGTGGACACTCCTGCTGCCCAGGATATTTACACCATCCGCTGTGAGGATAACAGCGTTGCCCTCTTCCCGGCGGTGAAGCCTTTCCTGGTGGAATTACAGCTGGAAGAACAAAAGGTGCTGATTCGCCCCATTGAGGGCATGTTCAGCCCTGCACAGGATGGTGACCGGGAATGATGCGTGTTGATATTGCCACCCTGTTTCCGGAAATGTGCCAGCGGGTGCTGGATGAAAGCATTTTGGGCCGTGCCGCCCGCAATGGATATATCGAAACCCACTGCCACCAGATTCGGGATTATACCCTAAACCGACAAAAACAGGTGGACGATTACCCCTATGGTGGCGGTTGCGGCATGGTGATGAATGCCCAGCCCATCTATGACTGTTGCATGGAGATTATCCGCCAGAATGAGGAACAGGGACGCCCCCGGCCGCATATCCTGTTTATGACTGCGGCAGGTCAGCCTTACAACGAGGAAAAGGCCAAGGAGCTTGCCCAGTATGACAACCTGCTTTTGGTGTGCGGTCACTATGAAGGCATGGACGAGCGGGTGATTCAGGAACTGGCGGACGAGGAAATCAGCATCGGGGACTATGTTTTGACCGGTGGCGAGCTGGCCGCTTTGGTGGTGGCGGACAGTGTACTGCGTCTGCAACCTGGTGTACTGTCCGAGCCGGAAGGCTATCAGGATGAAAGCCACTGGAATGGACTGCTGGAATATCCCCAGTACACCCGTCCGGTGGAGTGGAACGGTCGCCGTGTGCCGGATATTCTGCTCAGTGGTCACCATGGGAACATTGCCAAGTGGCGCAAGGAACAAAGCCTGGAGCGCACCCGGCTGCGCCGTCCGGATTTGTATAAAAAGTACACCGAAACCGAAGAATAAGAATGGGGTTCGGTGGTTTGATTTTGTGCAAAAAAGATGATATGTTGAAAACTTTTAGGGCAAAACGATGAGGTTTTTCAAAATTTCAATAGAAATTTTGCACAAAGAACAATATATCAGATTTTCTGTATTTGGAAAACTGACAAAAATGCGTGGGGAGACTGTACTTTTTTCCAGGAATGGGATATAGTAAACAGTACAGAAGCCCATTGAATCTTTTAGAAATAGGAGCGAGTGAAGATGTTTGTCAAAGAAGTTACTGTACAAAACAAGGTAGGTCTGCACGCTCGTCCCGCAACCTTCTTTATCCAGAAAGCCAACGAGTTCAAGTCTTCGATTTGGGTGGAGAAAGAGGAGCGGCGTGTTAACGCAAAGAGCCTTTTGGGTGTACTGAGCCTGGGCATCGTGGGTGGTACCAACATTCGGATCATTGCAGACGGTGCGGATGAACAGGATGCAGTGGAAGGCTTGATCAAGCTGGTAGAGTCCGGTTTTTCCGAGTAAGCAATAGGTGCATACATGACATAAGAGAGCGGGTTTGCATAAGACCCGCTCTCTTTCTTTCGGTGCTGGGAGCAATGCAAAAGGAGGGTGGACATGACCAAAGCACAATTGTACGAAAAGGCAAAAATGCTTCCCCTATTGCCGGGGGTTTATATCATTCGGGATGAAAAGGACAAGATTATCTATATCGGCAAGGCCAAGCGTTTGCGCACCCGGGTAAGCCAGTATTTTCGGCAGGGGGTTCCCCATGATGCCAAGGTAACCCAGATGATTGCTCATGCCCACCATTTTGATGTGATTGTCTGCCAAAGCGAGTTTGAAGCACTGGTGCTGGAGGCCAGCCAGATTAAGGCTCATACCCCCAAGTACAACATTCTGCTGAAGGACGACAAGGGGTACAGCTATGTAAAAGTCACCAAAGAAGCCTATCCCCGGATTTCCGCCGTGTTGCAAAAGGAAGAGGACGATGCGCTGTACATCGGCCCATATACCAGTAGTTTTGCGGTGCGGGAGATGGTGGAGACGGTGCAGGATGCCTTTATGCTGCCCCGGTGCAACCGACGTTTTCCCCAAGATATTGGAAAAGGCCGCCCCTGCCTGAATGCCCACATTGGAAAATGTATGGCGGTGTGCAGTGGGAAAATCAGCCAGCAAGCCTACCAGGAAAGTGTCCAGCAGGCGGTGCGGATGATTAAGTACGGCAAAAAGGAGATTGTAAAGACCCTCCAAAAACGGATGGAAGAAGCCTCGGAACGGCTGGATTTTGAGCAGGCCGCCTTGTTGCGGGACCAGATTGCCGCTATTCAAAAGGTGTCCGCTGGTCAAAAAGTGGTGGTGGACGAAAACGTCCAGATGGACGTGATTGCCTTTGCCGCATCCCAGCGAAGCAGTTGTGCCGCAATCTTGCGGTATCGCCAGGGACGGCTCAGCGATAAAAAGGAGTTTGTATTCCGGGATACCTGGGATTTACAGGCACTGCGGGAGGAATTTTTGCCCCGCTATTATCTGGACGGGGAGGAAATCCCCAAGGTAATTGCAGTGGACGAACTGCCGGAGGACAGCGAGTCGTTGCAAGAGCTTTTGGAGCAAACCCGTGGTTCCAAGGTGCAGTTGTATGTGCCCCAGCGAGGGGACAACGCAAAGCTGGTGCAGATGGCCTATACCAATGCGGTGGAGCGTCTTGCAAGAGAGAGCGGACGGGTGGACCGCCAGCAGCGGCTACTGGATGAAGCGGCGGCGGTGCTGGGGCTGGAAAAGCCCCCCATGGTGATTGAAAGCTATGATATTTCCAACTGGGGCGATGGCACAAGCGTCTGCGGTATGGTGGTGTTTGAAAATGGACGCCCCCAGAAAAGCGGTTATCGGCGATTTAAAATCCAGAGTGTGGCTACCACGGATGATTATGCTAGTATGGCCGAAGCCCTCAGCCGTCGTGCCGCTGAATATGAAAAACAACCGGGCGGACAGTTTTCGGTCAAGCCGGATTTAATTCTGCTGGACGGAGGAAAGGGGCAGGTCAGTGCGGTGAAAAAGGCGTTAGCGCACACCAAGCTGGCGGATGTCCCCCTGTTTGGCATGGTGAAGGACGACCGACACAGAACCCGTGCCATCATCAACGCACAGGGGCAGGAGATTGCCATCTCCATGCACCGGAATTTCTTCACCTTTGTTTCCAGCATCCAGGACGAGGTACACCGCTTTTCCATTGCGTACCAAAGAACCAACCAGAAAAAGAAATCCTACGCATCCAGCCTGACGGAGGTGCCGGGGGTTGGCCCGGCCACCGCCAAGGCATTGATGGCGCATTTTCGCTCGGTTGGCGGGGTGCGACAGGCCGGGGTGGAAGAGCTGGAGCAGGTGAAAGGGGTTGGCCCTCAGCTTGCACAAACCATCTACCGGCATTTTCACGGTGAACACAAGGAGGATACCCCATGACAGAACAGAAACAGCTTGACCAGGCGCTGGAATACTATGCCGGGCAGAGGATGGGACAAAGCCCGTTAGACCAAACCAGCACCATTGCCCTACTGCGGGAGATTCAGGACATCTTTGGCTATATTCCCGGCTATACACTGGAGCAGGTCTGTCAGACCACAGGCTATAAACTGCCCTTGTTGCAAAAGCTCATCCGGCTGTATCCCAGCCTGAAAACCAGCAAGGCCGCCCATGAAATTGTGGTATGCAGTGGAGGCCGCTGTGGCAATGCAGGGGCAGGAGAGCTTTTGCGGCAGCTGGAAGAAGGCTTAAAGCAACTGCCCCAGGATACCGCCATTTTGCGCACCCAGATGTGTTTTAAACAGTGCGGGAAAGGCCCGAATATTCAACTGGATGGACAGATGTACAACGGCTGTGACAGCCAGACTGTCAAGGAAATGCTTGAGCAGTTAAAGCGGAAAGTGGGAGAATAAGGCCAGATTCTTCCAAAGCTTGACAAAGTGGGAAAAGGGTTCCATAATAAACAATAGCATACAAAAAGGAGAGAGCAGATGCGAGTGATTGCGGGTACTGCAAGGGGTACCAAGTTGAAGGCGCTGGCGGGGGAAGAGATAACACGCCCCACCATTGACCGGGTGAAAGAGGGGATGTTCAGCTCCCTGCAATTTGTACTTCCCGGAGCAAAGGTGCTGGACCTGTATGCGGGAAGCGGACAGCTTGGCATTGAAGCCTTAAGCCGCGGTGCGGCACACTGTACCTTTGTGGACGAAAATCGGCAGGCACTGGCGGTGGTGCAGTCCAACTGTAAGGCGGCTGGCGTACAAGCCAACAGCGAGTATCTGCTCACACAGGCGGCCCATTTTTTGAAAACAACCAAACATCAATACCACATTGCCCTGTTGGACCCACCCTACCACAAGGGGACTCTGACCGAGATTTTGCCCCTGCTGGATGAGGTGATGCTACCCGGTGCAGTGGTTTTGTGCGAAAGTGAGCGGACGGCGCAGATGCCTGAGCAGTGCGGCGGATTGCAACAAAAAAAGCAGTACCGCTATGGGACGGTGCTGGTGACTCGTTATGAAAAGGAGCGATAAACCATGAACATTGATGAACTGCTGGATTTGATGGAAGAATTGATGGAAGAAGGCTCCGCCCTGCCTTTCTCTGGCGGCAAGCGGATGGTGGATGTGGATCGTGCCAGAACCATCATTGACGAGATTCGTATGAATCTGCCCACCGAAATTCGTCAGGCCAAGGCCATTGTAAACGACCGGGCGGAAATTGTGTCCGGCGCAAAGCACGAGGCAGAGCTGATTATCAAAAAGGCGGAGGAGCGTGCCCGTGTTCTGGTGGGTGAGGAACAGATTGTTCATGCTGCCCAGCAACGCGCGGCGGATATTTTGTCCAGCGCCCAGACCCAATCCCGTGAGATGCGTGTCACCGTTACCGAATACTGCGAAAATATGCTGCGTACCACCGAAGAGCAGCTGGCTCGCAGTGCCGCAGAGGTGAAAACTGTGCGCTCCAATCTGCGCCAAACTGCAAAGAATGGCGGTTAAGGCAATCTTTTCCACATGATACAAAAACAGGTGCTTCTGGCTGTCTGCCGGGGCACCTGTTTTTCTTTGAAGGAACTTCCCCGCTTGTTGAAAACTTTCAACAAGCAGATGGGGCTTGGATTTTGACAAACAAGCGGGAAAAAAGCAGAAAAAAGATGGGAATTTCACAATTCTTTTTTCCAGTTCTGACTTGCAATTCTGGCCTTTCTACCGTATAATATTTTTACAGTGGGGGAATGTGGGACAAAGTGGGAGATTTTCCACCCGTGTGTAGATGCTATGTGGAAAACTTTCACCCCTTTCCTCGTTAAGCAAAGGGGGAGGGCCGCCAATGTTAATGGGGGAATACAAGTACACCATTGATGAAAAAGGTCGGCTCAACCTGCCCACCCGCTTTCGGGAGCAGATGGGCAGCTCCTTGGTGGTCACCCGGTGGCTGGACCAGTGTTTGGTGTTGTTCAGCCAGCAACGATGGGAGAGCATCTGCCAGCAGATTACCGCCCAGGGCATGGTGAAAACCAGAGACATGCAACGGTTTCTGTTTGCCATGGCCACCGAGGTGATGCCGGATCGGCAGGGGCGAATTCTTATCAGTGGCCCCTTGCGCCAGCACGCTGGTCTGGACAAGGACGTAACCATCATTGGAGTGGGAACCCATGCCGAGCTTTGGAATTCCCAGGCGTGGCAGGACAAGCAGTCCGCCTTTGGAAGCCAGGAGCTGGAAGCGGCCCTGGAAGAATTGTCGTTATAAACTATGCAACAGGAGAAAACATCCATGGAGTTCAATCATATTCCGGTTTTGCTACAAGAATGCCTGGATGGGCTTGCCATTGACCCTGCGGGGATTTATCTGGATGGCACGGCGGGCGGTGGCGGACATTCCAGCCAGATTGCCCAGCGGTTGACCACCGGACGACTGGTAAGCTTGGATCAGGACCCGGACGCCATTCAAGCGGCGGGCAAAGCGTTGGAGGGCTTACCTGCAACATTGGTGCAGACCAACTTTTGCAATGCCCGTACCGCCCTGCAACAGCTTGGCATTGACGGAATCAACGGAGCTTTACTGGATTTGGGTGTGTCTTCCCATCAGCTGGATGACGCAAGCCGTGGATTTTCCTATCGGGCGGATGCGCCGCTGGATATGCGCATGAGCCAGAGCGGCCCCACCGCCGCCAATTTGGTGAATACCGCCAGCCGGGAAGAGCTGGCTCGCATTCTGCGAGAATATGGGGAAGAACCCTATGCTTGGGGGATTGCAGGACGACTGGTACAGCGTCGAGAAGAGACGCCCTTTACCACCACCCTGCAACTGGCAGATGCCATTGCCAGCGCGGTTCCCCCGGCGGTGCGACGCAAGGATAAAAACCCTGCACGGCGGAGTTTTCAGGCTTTGCGGATTGCGGTCAACAGCGAGATGGATGTGCTGAGCCAGGGAATGGATGAAATTTTTGATATGCTGCTGCCCAAAGGACGGTTTGCCATCATTACCTTCCATTCGCTGGAGGACAGGCTGGTGAAAAATAAATTTCGTGAATGGGCCACTGCCTGCACCTGCCCGCCGGAATACCCGGTTTGCGTATGTGGCGGTAAGGCAAAGGCCAAACTGATTACCCGCAAGCCCATCGAGGCGGCGGCAGAGGAACTGGCGGAAAATCGGCGCAGTCGTTCCGCCAAACTGCGTGTGATTGAGAAACTGTAACAAAGGAGGTGAGCCATATGGCACAAACTGCATATGAACTGGAACGGTTTGCCAACCGACCCCTTGACACCAAACCCCGGATGCGTGCAGTGCGAGGCAACAAGCAGAAGCTGAAGGTGAATACCCGCCAGGTTCGGATGATTGCCAGTGCCGCAGTGCTTGTGGTGATGGCGATGGGATTGGTGCAGAGCCAGGCCACGGTGGCACAGCTCACCACCGAAATTCAGGCAGTAAACAAGCGGCTGGTGAATGCGCAAAGCCAAAACAACTATCTGGTCGGTGTGATGGATAGTAAAACCAGCCTGAAAAATGTGGAGCAGATTGCCATTACTCAGCTGGGGCTGATGAAGATGGACAAGAGCCAAATTACTTATGTAACGCTGGAGCAACAGGCGGCAGTGGAGCGTCCCCAAAGCGACATGGATCGGTGGATTGATGCACTGGTGGAAACTTGGCACGGGTTATTTGACCAGCTTGGCTCCCAATCGTAAATTTTTCAAAAGCGTGCCACCAGTGCACGCTTTTTTCTGATTATAGGGCGAGGGTTTCGCCCAGGCAATCAAAGGATGAAATAGGATATGGCGAATAGACGTAGGAAAAACAATCGGTCCCGATTCAAGCAATCCAAACGATACTGGGTGGCTGGCACCGCCTTAGCGCTGGGTGTGGGCATCCTGATTGGCAGATTGTACTGGCTTCAGGTGGTGAAGTACGATGAATATCGGATGGAGGCGGCTATCCAGCAGCTGAAAGATGTGACCATCACCCCCACCCGTGGAGAAATCTACGATGCCAACGGTTCCGTTCTGGCGAAAAGCAGCATTGTCTGGACCATTGCGGTGGACCCAAGCCAGATTAAAGCCCCCACCGCCGCAGAGGGAGACACCCGGGACGAAGCCACCCGACGGATGGAACGGGTGCGCACCGTGAGTGCGGAGATTGCCCGGATTCTCAGCCTGGACGAGCAGGAAGTGGTGGAAAAATTACAGGATGCGGACAGCCAGTACAAACTGCTGGCTCGGCAGGTGGACAAGCCGGTGGCGGATGAAATCAAAGCCTATGCCACGGTGGAAAAACTGCCCATTACCGTATCCCAGGACACAAAGCGGGAATATCCCTATGGGTCCTTTGCATCCAGTGTAATTGGCTTCATGCACGCAGATGGCTATGGTTTTTATGGACTGGAAAGCTATTATGACGATGTCTTGTCCGGCACGCCGGGACGTCTGGTGAGTCTGAAAAACTCGCTGGGTGGCGAAATCGCCAACGACAACCGCACCGAATACGAAGCCCAGGACGGCCACAACCTGTGGCTGACGCTGGATGCCAACATTCAGGCGGTGGCAGAACGATACCTGGAAAACTCGGTGAAAATCAACAACGTAAGCAACCGTGGCGTGGTAATCGTCATGGATGTGAACACGGGTGCAATCCTGGCTATGGCAACCAAGTCGGATTTTGATCCCAACGAGCCCATGGTGTTGCAGGACCCGGCGCTGGAGGCTCAGCTGGCGGGCCTGAGCGACGAAGAATACACCCAAAAACAGGGCGAACTTCGTCAGTATCAGTGGAAAAACAAGGCAATCACCGAGCTGTACACCCCTGGTTCGGTTTTCAAGATTATTACTACGGCGGCGGTGCTGGATGCAGGCTTAAGCGAGCCTCATACCCAGTACAACTGCCCCGGTGCATACAGCGTAAAAGGCCAGGTGTATTCCTGTGCAGAGCATGTGGTTCATGGCTGGCAGAATATGGCACAGGTACTTTACAATAGCTGTAACATTGCCACCATTCAGGAGGCGGAGCGACTGGGGACAGATTTGTTCTCGGACTATTACAACGCATTCGGATTTACCGAGCGCACCGGCATTGACCTGCCCGCAGAGCAAACCCCCATTGAGAACGTTTCCTATCACCCGGTGGAAAGCATGAGTGCCGTTGACCTTGCATCCACCAGTTTTGGGCAGGCCCAGAAGGTGACCCCCATCCAGATGATTACCGCTGTGGCGGCAGTTGCCAATGGTGGTTATCTGGTGGAGCCATACATTGTGGACAAGATTACCGACTCGGACGGAAATGTGGTGGAGCAGACTACCCCCACCATCAAGCGGCAGGTAATCAGTGAAGAGGTATCCCGGCAGGTGCTGGATATGATGGCAACGGTGGTGGCCAACGGCGCAGAGGGTGCGGCAGGCCGAAATGCCTATGTGGCAGGCTATCAGATTGGCGGTAAGTCCGGCACAAGTGAGAAGCTGGATTTGGGCGAGCGTGAAGGCGGTGGATACGAAAAGGTATCCAGCTTTGTGGCGGTTCTGCCCATCAACGACCCCCAGATTGCTATCCTGGCCTTTGTGGACGAGCCTCACGCCGCAACGGAATACGGCTCCATGCTCAGCGCCCCGCTGGTGGGTAATATCATCAGTGAGATTGCACCTTATCTGGGGCTGGAACAGGATGAAAGCCTGATTCCCCAGGGCAACGTAACCGTGCCTAACCTGCTGGATGGTACATACAGCCAGTGGGACCTGGCACAGGTACAGTTAAACAAGCGTGGTCTGTACCATCGTCGGATGGGCAGTGGCAATACGGTTTTGGCCCAGTTCCCCCATGCAGGAGCAAAGGTTCCGGCAGGCACCACGGTCTACCTGTATACCGACAGCGCAGACTATACCTATACAGCGGTGCCGGATGTGACCGGTAAGAGTGTTTCCATCGCCACACAGATTCTCTCTGCGGCGGGTCTGAATGTGGATGTGGAATACAGCGAAGGCGTGGCAACAGCACAGGATATAAAGGCGGAAAGCCAGGTACCCATGGGCACGATTGTGAAGTTGGAGGTTCAGACCACCGCTGACCAATCCGCCCCGGAATCCCAGCAGAGCGAATAATCAAAAACAAGTATAGCCCCGGCGGGTTTTCTGGTTCATGCAGACAGGGCCGGGCGCATATGGTAATAAAAAGAGGAACAACACACGGCACAGGGCGCTGGGGACAGCCACGCTCTATGCCGTGTGTCATGAAGGAGGCATTTATCATGCAGCCCATTGCGGCACAAATCCTGTTTGAAGGGCTTACCCAGCCGGAGCAGTTACAGGGAAAGACCATTACGGCGGTGGTGACGGACAGCCGTGCCATCTGTGAAGGATGTGTCTTTGTATGTTTTGTAGGCCAGCGGGTGGATGGTCATGATTTTGCGTTGCAGGCGCTGGAACAAGGAGCGGCCTTTGTGGTGGCAAACCACCCACTGGAGGGAGCAGACCCCAGCCGGGTCATCGTATGCCCGGACAGCAAGCAGGCCATGATTCAGATGGGGGAAAACTACCGCCGGCAGTTCCATCCCAAGGTGGTGGGCATTACCGGAAGCGTGGGCAAAACCACCACCAAGGAATTTTGTGCGGCGGTGCTTTCCCGTGGGGGCAAGATTATTAAGACCCAGGGCAACCAAAACAACGAAATTGGCGTGCCCAACACCCTGTTCCAGCTGGAGCAGGACACCCAGTTTGCGGTGGTGGAGATGGGCATGAGCGCGCTGGGCGAGATTTCCCAGCTGAGCCGTGCCGCAAAGCCGGATGTGGGCATTATCACCTGCATTGGGGTAAGCCACATGGAAAGCCTGGGAAGCAAAGAAAACATCCGCAAGGCAAAGCTGGAAATCTGCGAGGGATTGCCCAGCGGTGCGCCCCTTATCCTGAATGGGGATGACCCCATGTTGCGTCAGGCCCAGTATGAGGGACTGCTTCCCACCCATGTGCGCCCCATCTGGTACAGCACAGAAGATGACGGTGCCGATGTATGGGCCAGTGAGATTGTGTTTACCCAAAAGGGACAACGTTTCTGGCTCAACGACCGTAAGCACGGCCGGTTTTGGGTGGAAATCCCGGCACTGGGAGTACACACCATCCGGGATGCACTGGCGGCCTATACGGCAGGTGTGGCTTTGGGGCTTTCCCCGGAGGAGTGCGCCAAAGCATTGGAGGACTACCAGCCTGCCCCCCTGCGTCAAAGTCTGCGCACGGTGGCGGATGTGCTCTTTGTGGAGGATTGTTACAACGCAAGCCCGGACAGCATGAAGGCAAGTCTCGTGATGTTCTGCCAGATTCCCTGCGAAGGGGTGCGAATCGCCTTTTTGGGGGATATGCTGGAACTGGGTGAGTTGTCCCAGCAGGCCCATTATGAGGTGGGCGAACTGGTGATGCAGACCGGGATGAAATTCCTGGTGGCAGTGGGCGAGCAGAGCAAGGTTATGGTGGAGCGCGCCAGAGAGCTTGGTGTGAAAAGCGTCTGGTGCGAAACCCTGGAAGAAGCAGTGGGAGCGCTCTATCTCATGTGTGAACCGGGGGATGCGGTGCTGGTAAAGGCCAGCCGTGGAATGCAGTTGGAAAAGGCACTTCATCAGCTGTACCCCCGATTGGAACAAGATACAAAATTGAAGGAGAGAAAATAACATGGCACGCAATGCGTTGATTTTGGCGGCAGGCTGCGGCTTTTTGATTGCGGCGGTTTCTGGCATTTTTATTGTGCCCTTTTTGCGTAAACTGCATTTTGGGCAGACCATTAAGGAAATTGGTCCCACCTGGCACAACAAAAAACAGGGTACTCCCACCATGGGCGGCCTGTGCTTTATCCTGGCCAGTGTGGTTGGCGTGGTGCTGGCACTGTGCAGTTTGATGCAGACCAGCCCGGAATTGTTTGGTATGGCAGGGGGCCAGAACCTGTATCTGGTCATCTTTGCCGCCTTTGGATTTGGCCTGATTGGCTTTTTAGATGACTTCATCAAGGTGGTACGCAAACGCAACCTGGGACTGCGTGCCTGGCAGAAGATTGTGGGTCAGCTGGTAGTGACCACCCTGTTTTTGGCAGGTCTGTGGTGGAACGGAACCCTCAGCACCTGGATTACCCTTCCCTTTGTGGGCATGATTGACCTGGGGATTTTCTTCTACCCCCTGTCCTATCTGCTGATTATTGGTATTGTAAATGCGGTGAACCTGACCGACGGGCTGGACGGCCTTTGCTCCTGTGTCACCTTTGTGGCCATGCTGGGCTTCCTGACCTTGGCAGGCTTTTTGGGCCAGTTTAACCTGTCCCTTTTTGCCGCCGCCCTGGCAGGTGCGCTGGCAGGCTTCCTGATTTGGAACTTCTATCCCGCCAAGACTTTTATGGGCGATACAGGTAGTATGTTCCTGGGCGGTGCAGTGGCAGGTTTAGCCTACGGAATTGGTCGCCCGGAGATTCTGTTCTTCTTTGGTGCGGTGTATATCTGGGAGGCCGCTACGGTGGTGATTCAGGTAACCTACTTTAAGCTCACCCACGGCAAACGTTTGTTTAAGATGACCCCCATCCACCATTCCTTTGAGATGCGTGGCTGGAGCGAAGTGAAAATTGACGCAGGCTTTAGTCTGCTGGCAGCTATCTTTGTGGCGCTGGGACTGATGTTTGCATATTATTGGTATTAAGTTGCGGCAAAGCGCGGCAACCGGATGTGAAAGCAAGGAGGATAGCAGGATGGCGGCACGCACATCACAATCCAGCAAAGTTCCAAGACCTACCGCCAGTCGGCAGGTGTACCGCTCATCTGGCTCGTCCAGTGTAGAGCGACGGGTACGCAGTGACTCCCAGCGGCGGGTTGGCGGTACACCCCGTGGAGGACGGCGCCCCGAAAGTACCGGGGGACGGTCCCGGGGGATTGTAGCCCATGTGCTTGAATTTTTTTATAAAAATCCCGGCAAGGTGGACGGCGGCTTTGTGGCAACCCTAATGGTACTGATTGTCTTTGGCTTGCTGGTACTGTTCAGCGCAAGCTATGCCATTGCGCTGTATCGCTTTGATAACATTTATGAGTATTTTCTGCCCCAGCTGATTTTTGCCATTGTGGGCACAGGCATTATGTTTGTGGCGTCCATGTTTGACTACACAAAACTGAAGCCCTTTGCATGGGGCATGCACACGGGGTCCCTTGTTATGCTGGTGGCGGTGCTGTTCATGGATCCCATCAGCGGCGTGCATCGGTGGATTAACATGAAGGGCATACCCAGCATTCAGGCCAGCGATATTGCGAAATTCACCTTGATTTTGGTGCTGGCGTTGCATTTTTCCAAAAAAAGACGGATTATCGAGGAACGCCAGTCTCCCTATGAAAATTTTGTGGAGACGATTGTCAAGCCGGGTATCATTCTTGGCCCCATTCTGGTGCTGTTGTATCTGGAACCCCACAACAGCGCCATGATTTTGATGACCTGTATTACAGCGTCCATCATGTTCATGGGTGGAGCGATGATACGATGGTTTGTCACCGCTGGTGCGGCGGCAGTGGCCGGTTTTGCGGTGATGCTGATTACCCGTGGCGGCTATGTGCAGGAGCGATTGCAGGGATGGCTTGACCCCTTTGCGGATATGCAGGACTCCACCCGGCAGACGGGCCAAAGTTTGTACACTATCGCTTCCGGTGGACTGTTCGGAGTGGGCATCGGCAACAGTGTGCAAAAACACATGTGGCTGCCAGAGTCCCAGAACGACTTCATCTTTGCTATCTTGTGCGAAGAGCTGGGCTTTGTGGGCGGTGTGCTGTGTATCCTGCTGTTTGCCTTGCTGGTGGTGCAGGGACTTGTGATTGCGAAAAAAGCCCCCGACCGCTTTGGCAATTTGCTTGTGGTGGGCTGTATGGCCCAGATTGGTTTCCAGGCACTGCTGAACGTGGCGGTGGTGACCAACACCATCCCCAATACCGGTATCAGCTTGCCCTTCTTCTCGGCAGGTGGTACAAGTTTGCTGATGCTCATGGGACAGATGGGACTTGTGCTCAGTGTATGCCGTGCGGGCAACCGGAAGATAGCAACCGATAAGGCACAGCGGGAGCAAAACCCGCCGGAACAGCCCCCAAAGACGGTGGAATTCAGTAAGGGACATAACGGCTCTCGTTTTAGATAATAAGCAACAGAGGAGGCATTTTGCGGATGCGTATCTTGATTGCGGCGGGCGGAACCGCTGGACACATTAACCCGGCACTGGCGATTGCAGGGGTGATAAAGGAGAACTGCCCAGATGCGGAGATTCATTTTGCAGGTCGCCAGCAGGGGATGGAATACCGTCTTGTAACGGCAAAAGGATATCCCTTTCACCCCATCGAGGTGACCGGTTTTCAGCGTAGTTTCAGCCTGAACAACATCAAGCGGAACATACAGGCGGTGTGGAATCTTGTTACATCCACCCCCAAGGCCAGCCAGATGCTCAAGGAGATTAAGCCGGATTTGGTCATTGGCTGTGGCGGTTATGTGAGCGGCCCGGTGGTGCGTATGGCGGCGAAAAAGGGCATTGCCACCGCCATCCATGAACAAAACGCTTTTCCCGGTGTGACCAACAAATTGCTGGCAAAGGACGTGGACGTGGTCTTTGCGGCTGTGGATGCGGCTGTGGAAAAATTGGGCGCAGTGGACAAAACCGTTGTGGTGGGAAACCCGGTTCGCCCTGAGCTGTTCCAGCAGAATCGACAGGAAGCACGGGGCCAGATTGGGGTGGGCAACCGTACCGTAATCCTCAGCTTTGGTGGCAGTTTGGGCGCACGGAGAATCAACGAGGTTGTGGCAGATTTGGCGGCCTGGGAAAAGGACTTCCCGGACAAAATTCTGCATATCCATGCAACTGGAAGCCGGGGTGTGGAACTGTTTGACACGCTGGCAAAGGAAAAAGGATTTGCTGGCTGTGAAAACATCCGTGCCCAGGAATACATCGAGGATATGCCCCGGATGCTGGCGGCGGCGGATTTGGTCATCAGTCGTGCAGGTGCCCTCACCTTGGCAGAACTGGAATGCATGGGACGGGCTTCGGTGCTGATTCCAAGCCCCAACGTGGCGGAAAATCACCAGTATCACAATGCCATGGAGCTGAAAAAGGTGAATGCGGCGGTGGTGCTGGAGGAGAAGAATCTCACGGGGCAGGCCCTGGTGGATACCGTAAAGCAACTGCTGGCAGAGCCGGGCAAGCTGGAAGAGATGGGAATGGCGGCCAAAGGCCTGTCCCAGCCGGACAGCTTAGAGCGAATCTGGGCGGTATTAAAGGATTTGTTGAACAAAAAAGGAATCTTGACACGCTGAGCAGGATGTTCCACGGTGTGGGAAAAAGCCCTTGCTCAGAACCTTCAGGAAGGAAGAAACCATGAGCAAGAAAACAAAAGCAAAACCAGCGGGCGGTAAAGCTGGCAAGCGTTCCCCCCGCCCCCAAACAAGGGGGACAGCCGGACAACCACAGCGGCAGGTATATCGTGCCAATTCCCCGCAGGGGCGGGCGAATACCCCCCGCAACAACCCCCAGCCTGGGGGAGCAAGGCAGATGCCAGGTGTGGGAGACAAAGGGGCGGCACGGCCTGCTGGCGGTACAGCCCAAAGAACACCCCAGCGGCAAGGGACTTCCGGGTGGCAGATGGGTCAAAATCGGCCCGCAACCGCCCCCAAATCCCCTTCCAGCCGAAAAACGGCCGGGGCACGCACCCCGGCGGGCTATCCCGTTACCCAGCCGGATTTTACTGCCAACCGCACCCGACCGCAGGCACGCCGTCTGACCAACAACGAGATGCGCCGCCGTCGCCGCAGGCGCACCATCTGGCTTGCCTTGCTGGCCTTGATTCTGGTGGCGGCAGGGGTGGTTTTTTCGGTTACAGTCCTGTTCCAGATTAAAAGCTTCCGTGTGGAAAATCTGGACAAGACCACCCCGGCGGATACCGGCATTTACACCGAGGAAGCCATCCTGTCCGCCCTGCAACTGTCCGAGGGGGAGAACCTGTTTGCTTTCTCAGCTTCGCAAAAAGAGGAACAGCTTTTGGCGGCTTTGCCGTACCTGGAAACCATTAACATTCGGCGCAGTTTGCCTAGCACCTTGGTGGTTCAGGTCGCCCCGGCGGTGGAAACCTGGGCGGCACCCAGTCAGGCAGGATGGCTCACCTTGAGCGAGGGGCTGAATATCATGAAGGTGGACCCGGAACAGCCAAACCTACCCCAGATTCAGGGCTTGCAGGTGGAAAAGGCGGCAGCAGGATTCCCCCTGTGCACCAGCGATGAAAACCAGCTCGCACTTCTGCAAAAGATGCTGGAACTGCTGAAAACCTATGAGCTGTACGACCAGCTTAGCGCCATCAATCTGGAGGACAGCAACGAGCTGTACTTTGTGCTGGAGGACCGGGCCATGGTGCTTCTGGGTACTTCCAACCAGCTGGAATACAAATTGCAGTTTGCCGCCCATATCCTGCACAACAAGGACGGAAAAGGGGTGGATTCCAGCGAGATAGGCCGTCTGGACGTGTCCCATATGATGGAGGATGGAACCCTTCAGCCGGTGTGGACACCCGGTGCACTGGAAAGCTTTATCCCGGCGCAGGGGGCACAAATGCCCGCTCCCGGTGATACCTCCCAGCCGGAGGCAAACTCTGGCAGTGAGCAGACAGAGCCAGGCACGGAGGGGCAAACCGCAAGCCCCTCGCCGGATGCAACGGATGCACCCCAGGGGACGGATACTCCGCAGGCCACAGCCACTCCTGGGACGGAGGCTAGTCCCACGCCCCAGCTATCCCCAACGGCAACCCCGGAGCCCACTGCGACTCCAAAACCCCATACCCCCACCCCACAGCCCGGGGCGGGAGTAGGCGCATAAATCAAAAGCACAAGGTGATGTAGGCCTTGTGCTTTTTATGTATGGGGCGGAGGAATCAGAATCGTAAGAGCAAAAAATCATAAAAACTTTCTGGTTTGACTACACTACCTACCAGAAAGCACTTTTAACCGCTTAGTGAATGTAGTATAATAAAACAGCATATTTCCTTTGGAATTGCAAAAAAGAAACAGCAGATTATAAATACCCGGCTTATTGGTCGGTTCTTATAGGGAAGGAACATCACAAGCATATGTGTGGAATAGTTGGTTTTACCGGAAGCCCCGCAAATCGGGAGCAGGTTTTGAAAGAAATGATGGATGCCATTGCCCATCGTGGCCCGGACGGAGAGGGAAGTTATTTCGGCTCTTCGGTGGCACTGGGCCATCGGCGGTTGTCTCTTCTGGACCTGTCCAGCGGCGGCCAGCCCATGTTCAATGAAGATAACACCATTGTGGTTATTTTTAATGGCGAGATTTATAATTTCCAAGAACTGCGCAGTGAACTGGTGGAGCTGGGACATAGATTCAGCACCGACCACTCGGATACCGAAGTGTTGCTTCATGGTTACGAAGCATGGGGACAGCAGATGCTGGAGCGTCTGCGGGGCATGTTTGCCTTTGCTATCTGGGACAGTGGCAAAGAGGTTTTGTTCTGCGCCCGTGACCACTTTGGCATTAAACCTTTTTACTACTATATCACTGCTGACCAGCAGCTGATGTTTGGCAGTGAAATCAAAAGTTTTTTGCACCATCCGGATTTTGTTAAAAAGCTGAATCACACCCAGCTGGAGCTGTACATGACTTATCAGTACTCCCCCGGCGAGGAGACCTTCTTTGAAGGGGTGAAAAAGCTGATGCCCGGACACTGCCTGTGGTTTGAGAAGGGCAACCTGGAAATCAAACGGTATTTCTGCCCCCGCTTTGAGCCCAGCGCAAAAGGGGATTTGTCCCAGTGGGTGGACAAGGTGGAAGAAGCCATGAAGGAAAGTGTGGAGGCGCACAAAATCAGCGACGTGGAAGTTGGTTCTTTCCTGTCCTCTGGTGTGGATTCCAGCTATATGGCCTATCTTGCCCATGTGGATAAAACCTTTACCGTGGGATTTGCGGACAAGCAATACGATGAAACGGACTATGCCCGTGAGTTCAGCAAGTTTTTGAAGACCAAAAACTATGCCTATCAGATTGAACCCGACGAATACTGGGAAAATCTGCCCAAGATTCAATACCATATGGACGAGCCCTTGGCGGATGCGGCCAGTGCGGCACTGTTTTTTGTGAACCGTGAGGCTTCCAAGCAGGTAAAGGCTTGTTTGTCCGGCGAAGGTGCGGATGAATTTTTCGGCGGCTATAACATTTACAAAGAGCCTGTTACCGCTACCTGGTACGACAAAATCCCCCTGCCCCTGCGCCGGGCAGTGGGTGCTGTGGCAGGGTTGCTGCCTCCTGTGCCCGGTGTGAACTTCCTGGTGCGCCGTAGCAAACCGCTGGAGGAGCGTTACATCGGCAACACCAACCTGATGGGAGAGAACCAGAAGAAAAAACTGCTGAAACATTACACCGGCAAGGTACTGCCCACCGATTTGTCCAAGGGTTATTTTGAAGCCACCAAGGGACAGGACCCGGTGGTGCAGATGCAGTATACCGATTTGAACCTGTGGCTGGTGGGAGATATCCTGCTGAAAGCGGATAAGATGAGCATGGCCAACAGTTTGGAGCTTCGAGTGCCTTTCCTGGATCGAAAAGTCTTTGAGGTGGCATGTCATATTCCCGCCGCATACAAGGCCAATGCCGCCAACACCAAGATTGCACTGCGTGGTGCGGCAATTCGAAGCATTCCGCAAAAAACCGCGGATAAAAAGAAGTTGGGCTTCCCGGTTCCGGTTCGTGCGTGGCTACGGGATGAAAAATATGCTCAGGTGGTGCGCAAGGCCTTTGACAGCCCGGCGGCAGAGGAGTTTTTCAACACCAAGGAGCTTCACAAGATGCTTTCCCAGCATATCAGTGGCAAGCGGGACAACTGGCGGCAGATTTGGTGCGTGTTTATGTTCCTGACCTGGTACGAGGAATATTTTGTAAAGCGGTAAGCGTGTAAAAAGGGGTGGCACATTTGACCGCCCCTTTGCATACATCCAAAGAAAGAGTTTGTAACTTTCAGAATAGGAGGGAGCAAAAACCATGAAACTGGAACAACTGTTGCAGGGTGTACCCTACGAGCTGGTACAGGGCAGTCTGGATACCCAGGTTGCGGACATTGCCTATGATTCCCGCAAGGTTTGCAAGGGCGGTGCATTTGTTTGCATCCGGGGCACCAACCGGGACAGCCATGATTTTGCCTGGGATGCGGTGGAGCATGCGGGGGCCAGCGTGCTGATTATCCAGCATAAGCTGGAAAAAATGCCTGCTGGGGCCACTGTGGTAAAGGTGCCTTCCAGCCGGCAGGCACTGGCACTCATGTCCTGCAACTATTTTGACCATCCAGCAAAAAAACTCACCACCATTGGGGTGACAGGAACTAAGGGAAAGACCACCACCTCCCACATGATTCAAAGTATCCTGCTGGCGGCAGGGCGCAAATGCGGCATCATTGGTACAAACGGTGTGTCCTATCCGGGGTTTCAAAAGAGCTTGGTTAATACCACACCGGAAAGCTATGAACTTCAAAAGTTGTTTACCCAGATGGTGGAAGATGGCTGTGACAGCGTGGTGATGGAGGTCTCCAGCCAGGGTGTCATGATGGAACGTGTCACCGGAGTGCACTTTGACCTTGGTGTTTTCACCAACCTGTATCCCGACCACATTGGCGGCCCCGGCGAGCATGCCAGCTTTGAAGAGTACCGTTCCTGGAAAGGGGAGCTGTTCCGCCGCTGTGACCTTGGCATTGTGAACCGGGATGATAAAAACTGCGATGCATTGCTGGAAGGACATACCTGCAAACTGGTGGGCTATGGCATGAACCAGCCCTGTGAGTACCAGGCCAGCGACCTGGCACTTCTGCGTAGTGCCAACTTCTTGGGTATCCGGTATCAGCTTTCCGGTCTGCACTCCATGGAAGTGCAGGTGAATATGCCCGGCAGCTTTAGTGTGTACAACAGCATGGCGGCGGCGGCCGTGGGCTTTGCCTTGAATCTGCCCCAGGAAGCCATTCTGGAAGGCCTGCGCACCGTGCGGGTAAAGGGACGTGTGGAACTGGTGGATGTGAGCAGTGAATACACCGTCCTGATTGACTTTGCCCACAACGAAGCCGCCACCGAGAACCTGCTCAGCACCCTGCGGGCCTATAACCCGAACCGTCTGGTGGTGCTGTTTGGCTGTGGCGGAGAGCGCAGTCGTCTGCGTCGCTATGGTATGGGCGAGGTGGCAAGCCAGAAGGCGGATTTCCTGATTTTGACCGAGGACAACAACCGGATGGAGCCGATTCAGAGCATTCTTGCGGATATTAAAGAAGGCATTGCACAGGGCAACCCCAATGTTCCCTTTGTGGAGATTGAGGACCGACTGGATGCCATTCACTACGCACTGGATCACGCCCAGCCGGGGGATATTATCGCCATCATTGGCAAAGGCCACGAGGCATACCGGGATAAAAATGGCGAGAAAACTCCCTTTCACGAGCGGGAGCTGATTTTGGAGTACGCCAAGGAGAAAGGGCTTCACTAAAAAAGCCTTGCTGTACCCCGTAAAATAAAAGCGGTTTTGGAATCCAAAACCAGTACATAAAATTCCCCTTTTGTTTCATACAGATTAGAAACGAAAGGGGGATTTTTCTATGCGTGAACAACCAAGCGCCGCCTTGCACCGGGGGATGAAGTGGAAAACCCGGGGCTTGGCGGTGTTTTTTTCCACCGTATGCCTGGGGGGATTGATTTTCCGTCTTTGGACCTTGCAGGTAACGGACTATGAATTTTATGCCCAAAAAGCGGCGGACCAGCAGTTGCGGGACACCGTGATAGCCGCACCACGAGGCGATATTTTGGATGCCAATGGAAAACCCCTTGCCGTGTCCGCCAGTTGCTGGACGGTGCGTGCTCTTCCCCGTGAGATGGCGGATGAGCACGTGCAGGAGGCAAGCCGGGTTCTGGCGGAAATTTTGGAGCTGGAAGAACAGGACGTGCTGGAAAAACTGTCCGACCGGAAAAGCAATGACAAACTACTGCGCCGACGGGTAAACCGGGAGATGGCAGATGCAGTGCAGACCGCCTGTGCAGAACATGGCTGGCAGGGGATTTTACTGATTCAGGATACAAAACGCTGGTATCCGGAGGGGGATTTTGGCGCAAGTTTTTTAGGGTTTACCAACGTGGATAACCAAGGGGTATCCGGGCTGGAGCTGGAGTATAACAGCCAGCTCACTGGGCAGGATGGATTGGTGCTCAGCGCAAAGAATGCCTGGGGGTACACCATGCCCACAGATTACGACACCCATTTTGCCCCGGTGAAAGGCAATGACCTGCACCTGACCATTAATGTGAATGTACAGCATTATCTGGAAACAGCCCTGTCCTATGCGGTGCAGGAGCACAATGTAACCGCCCGTGGTGTGGGGATTGTGATGGAGGTGGACACGGGCCGAATTCTGGCAATCTCCACAAAGCCGGATTATGACCCCAACGAACCACGGGTGATTTCAGATAGCCAGACACGGCAGGAGCTGGAACAGCTTTCCGGCGAGGAAAAATCCCAGGCGCTTCAGCTGGCGCAACAGCTCCAGTGGCGCAACAAGGCGGTAAGCGATTTGTACGAACCGGGGTCGGTTTTTAAGCTGATTACGGCAGCGGCGGCACTGGATGCAGGGGTGGTGAGCCAAAACAGCGTGTTCCACTGCGGCAAGTCCTACTCGGTGTCCGGCATTGCCTTTCACTGCGCAAATCACAAAAAGCACGGATCCCAAACCCTGACCAATGCACTGGAAAACAGCTGCAACCAAAGTTTTATCCAGATTGGGCAGTTGCTGGGTAAGGAAGCTTATGCGGATTATTTTGCGGCCTTTGGGCTTCGGGTTGCCACCGGAATCGACCTGCCTGCCGAGCCAAAGAAAAGCGAATTTTACACCGCAGACCGGATGGGCCCGGTGGAACTGGCAAGCTGTTCCTTTGGGCAGTCCAACAAGATTACCCCCATTCAGATGATTACCGCAGTCAGTGCGGTGGTGAATGGGGGCAGATTGATGCAACCCTATCTTGTGGAGAAAATCACCGACCCGGAGGGGGATGTGATTATGACCACCCAGCCCCAGGTGAAAGACCAGGTCATCAGTGAGGAAACCAGTGCCGTAATGCGTCAGATGATGGAGAGCGTGGTGAACAACGGCGGTGGAAAAAATGCCTATGTGGCAGGGTATCGGGTGGGCGGCAAGTCCGGAACCAGCCAGAAGCTGGACTCGGAGGATGAAAGCGCCCGGATTGCCAGTTTTGTGGGTGTGGCTCCCATGGATGACCCGAAGATTGCGGTTTTGATTGTGCTGGATGAACCCCACCACCTGAACAATGGCGGTGGTGCTTTGGCGGCACCAGTGGTGGCCCAGGTGCTGGAACAGACGCTGGAATATTACGGGGAAGAGCGGCAGTACACCGAGGAGGAACAGGAAAATCGGCTGGCAACCCTGCCAGGTGTGGAGCAGGCAGAACCGGAACAAGCCCAAAAGGACTTGATGGAAGCTGGGTTTGCCACAAAAATTGTGGGCGATGGAGCCCAGGTGCTGGGACAGTACCCGGCGGCAGGACAGTCGTTACCTCGTGGTTCCACCGTGGTGCTGTACACCGAAGAAGGCTGGGATACCCTTGCAACGGTGGTTCCGGCGGTGACGGGGCAGACCCTGGAACAGGCACAGCAGACCCTGTTGCGGGCGGGGCTGAACCTGCGGGTAACAGGCCCGTATGAGGATACCGCCGTGGTGCTCTCCCAGGGGCTGACGGCAGGAGAGCAGGTGCAACAGGGCACGGTGGTTTCCCTTTCTGTTGGGTTTTTGGAGTTGCCGGAGGACGGGGACTCTCTGGACGATTAACTGGTTTTCCTGGGGGCTATACTGCTAGAAAAGGGGGATGATACAGTGAAGCACACAGCAAAGCAAAGGGAGCATACGCCGGGGATGCTCCAAAAAATAGGGGGCTGGGCAAAACATCAGCCTCCCATGGATTTACCCTTTTTTATCCTGGTGATTACGCTGGTGGCCTTTGGGCTTGTCATGCTGTTCAGTGCCAGCTATGCGGTGGCAATGTACCGGAGGAATACACCCTATGCCTACATCCGGCCACAGCTTTTGTTTGCAGTGGTGGGCCTGATTGCCATGTATTTGGCCAGCCGGGTGGATTATCACATCTATCACAAGCTGGCACTGCCCATGCTGGGGATTTCCATGGTACTGCTGGTGGTGGTACTTTTCATGCCGGAATACAACGGCTGTAAACGGTGGATTGTACTGCCGGGGCTGGGGACGTTACAGCCCAGCGAGATTGCAAAATTTGCCCTGATTTTGACTTTTAGCCATATTATCTCGCTCAACCACCAAAAAATGCAGGGATTTTTAGTGGGGGTGATGCCTTTTGCGGTGATTTTGGGGGTTTTAGCGGTTTTGATGTTGCTGGAACCTCATCTATCCGGAACCATGTTGCTGTTTGGCATTGGCGGGGTGCTGATGTTTGTGGGGGGAACAGGCTTGCGCTGGTTTGCCCTTGCAGGGGGAGCAGGACTGGGAGCGATTGCGGCGGCAATTATCTTCCTGCCGGATTTGGTGCCCTATGCAACCGACCGGCTTGCCAGCTGGCTTGACCCATTTTCCGACCCGCTGGGGGATGGGCACCAGACCATCCAGAGCTTGTATGCCATCGGAAGCGGAGGTGCTACCGGACTGGGACTTGGCAACAGCCGACAAAAGTACCTGTATGTGCCGGAACCCCAGAACGATTTTATCTTTTCCATCGTCTGCGAAGAACTGGGATTTGTGGGTGCTTGCCTTGTGATTGTGCTGTTTATGCTCCTTTTGTGGCGGGGCATGAGCCTTGCGTTGCAAGCACCGGACAAATTTGGTGCCCTTCTGGTGGTGGGGTTTGTGGTGCAGGTGGTGATGCAGGCGGTGCTGAACATTGCCGTTGTGACCAACACCATCCCCAACACAGGAATAAGCCTTCCGTTTTTTTCCTCCGGCGGTACAAGTCTGATGATGTTGTTGGGGGAGATGGGGATTGTCCTATCCGTCAGCCGACAGTGTACCCAGCAAAAATACTGATTTTCCGCCCCAAAGGCAGGGATGCACACGCACAAAAGCCAAGATTCTGGCATACATTGGCCTATCCATAGAACAATCATGATTTTGAGGGGGGACCATTTGTGGGAGAATGTTGGAAGATTGTGGGTGGCAGGCCGCTGTTTGGGCGGGTTCGGGTTCCTGCGGCCAAAAATAGTGTGCTACCCTTAATGGCGGCCAGTTTGATGTGCCAGGGGGAAAGCCAGTTTTCCTCTGTACCGGATTTATTGGATGTGCGTACCAGCATGGAAATTTACCAGACTTTGGGCGGGCAGTGTAGTTATCAGTCCGGACGGCTTCGTTTATCCTTTCGGCAGAAAGAGGGACGAGGATGTATGCCAAGGCATCTTGCCGGGGCGATGCGAAGTTCGGTGTTTTACCTGGCTCCTGCCCTGCACCGATTTGGAAGGGTGGAAACGATACAGCCCGGCGGTTGCAACCTTGGCCCCCGTCCCATTGACATTCACCTGGATGGACTGGTGCAGATGGGGGCGCAGATGGAGTGGCAACAGGATGTGCTGGTGCTCACTGCCCCACGAGGGTTGCGGGGGACGGAGTTTGTCCTTCGCCTGCCCAGCGTGGGCGCAACTGAAACCTTGATGATGGCGGCGGCAAAAGCCAAGGGGGAAACCATCCTGCGGGGTGTGGCCAGAGAGCCTGAAGTGGTGGATTTGGCCCAGTACCTGAACCAATGCGGTGCCAACATTGAGGGAGCGGGTAGCTCGGTGCTGAAAATCCGGGGTGTGTCGGAATTGACCGGGTGCAGTTATCAGCCCATCCCTGACCGGATTACCGCCACAACCTTGGCGGCGACCGTTGCCAGTGCAGGTGGCCATGTGACGCTGGAGCAATGCCCTGCCTATTTGATGGAGCCAGCACTGAATGTTCTGCAACAGGCAGGGTGTGGCATCAAGGTGCGGGAGGACTGCATTCAGGTGGAACGTGTGGGCACACTGAAAGGGGTGGGACGGCTCTACACCGGGGTGTATCCCGGATTCCCCACCGATGCCGCCCCGGTGATTGCGGCGGCACTGCTTACCGCCAAAGGACAAAGTGCCATTGAGGACACCATCTTTGAACAGCGGTTTTCCGCCTGTGCAAGAGAGTTTGCCAAGATGGGGGCCAACGTCCAGTGTGAGGGCCGGGTCATCCAGATGCAGGGAGTCCCTGAACTGCGGGGGGCAACCATGACCGCCGCAGACCTGCGGGGAGGTGCGGCCCTAGTGGTGGCGGCACTGGCCAGCAAGGAGGAAAGTTGCATTGACGGACTGGGACATATTCGTCGTGGATACAAGGATTTGCCCGGTATTTTACAGGCACTTGGGGCGAAAATTCAGCTGCAACAACTGCCGGATGAGGAAGCCGTAGGCTGATGGAAAAAATTAGTGGATTTTAATAAAAAAATATGAACAATCTGCCGTCTTGCTCTTGAATTTGAAATAAAAATCTGATACTCTAATTATAGCTGTATTTGTATAGTAGTACACCCATACCTTTATGTTTCATCATACATGGTAAAAAAGTGTTTAGGGGGAAGTTTTAAAATGTCTGTAATTCTCGATGAAGAGATGCTGAATATCACAAACATCAAGGTCATCGGCGTGGGTGGCGGCGGCGGTAACGCTGTGAACCGGATGGTGGAATCCGGCTTGCAGGGTGTAGAATTCATCGCCATGAACACGGACCAGCAGGCTTTGATTAAGAGCAAGGCTACCCAAAAGGTTCAGCTGGGAAGCAAGCTGACCAAGGGCCGTGGTGCAGGTGCTGACCCTGAGATTGGTCAGCGTGCCGCAGAAGAAAGCAAGGATGAAATCGCCAATGCACTGAAAGGTGCACAGATGGCGTTTATTACCGCAGGTATGGGCGGCGGCACCGGTACTGGTGCGGCTCCCGTTGTGGCAGAGGTGGCACACGAGCTGGGCATTCTGACCGTTGGCATCGTGACCAAGCCCTTTGCCTTTGAGGGTCGTCGTAAGATGACCATGGCAGAAAACGGCATCAACTCTCTGCTGATGCATGTGGACAGCTTGATTGTAATCCCCAACGAGCGCCTGAAGCTGATCAGCCAGGAGAAGATTACCCTGATGAATGCCTTTGAGGCGGCGGATAACGTGCTGCGCCAGGGTGTGGAAAGTATCTCCGGCCTGATCAACGTGCCTGCTTTCATTAACCTGGACTTTGCAGACGTTCGCAGTGTTATGAAGGATGCTGGTTACGCTCACATGGGCGTGGGCAGTGCAAAGGGTGCAGGCAAGGCCGAGAATGCCGCCAAGGCAGCAATCTCCAGCCCCTTGCTGGAAACCAGCATTTCCGGCGCGCACGGCGTGGTTATCAACATTACCTCTTCTCCTGACATCGGTCTGGAGGAAGTGGAGCAGGCATCCAGCCTGATTACCCAGTCCGCCCATCCGGATGCAAACATCATCTGGGGTACTGCCTTTGATGAAAGCATGTCCGATGAACTGCGCGTGACCGTGGTTGCTACCGGTTTTGAGAACACTGTGTCCAGTGCTCCCGTGCCTGAGCGTGCACCTGCCGCTACCAAGCTGCCGGATGCTGTATTCAGCCAGGATACCATCCGCTCTGTTAGCCAGCCGGTTCACCATGCGGCCCCCACTCCCCAGCCTACCCCTGCGCCTAAGGCCAAGGAGAGCGAAGAGCGGGATCCTTTTGAGGATATCATGAAACTGTTGAGCAAGCGGCAATAAATTGCTTGATTTCACAGACGGATGATAAAATGCACGGCTCTGCGGCATCTGCCGTGGAGCCGTTTTTTACTTATAAGGCCACAGTGGGAAAGGATGGGGAATCATGGAACAGAACAATGCGGAAACATTTAAGACTTCCCTGATGGGCGGCTACTCTAAGGAGCAGGTGGCGGCACATCTGGAAAAGATAACCAAGGAGCAACTGGCACAGCGTCAGGAGCAGGAGCAGAAATACGAGGAACTGCGGCTGGAAAAGCAACAGCTGGAGGCAGACCGTGAGCTTCTGCTGGAAAAAACCAAAGAAGTGTGCCAGCAGTTGGTGGAGCAGGAGCGAGCCAATCGGGAGCTGGAAAGTAAGCTGGAAAAGGTGCAGGAGCAGGCGGATACCTATAAGACAAAACTCTTTGCAAGGGAACAGGAAGCTGCCCTGTTGCGGGCAGATGTAAATACCCTTCAAAGTGAACTGGCCCAGTTGGAGGAAACACTGGAAGAGGAGCGAAGCCAGGCGGAAGAACGGTATCAGGCACAAAAGGCAGAACTGCGTGACCTGAGTGCGGCCTATGAAAAACAGGGCGAGATGTTACAGCAGCATCTGGAAAATAAGGCTCCCGTTGTCGAGCCTGCCGTAACACCGCTGGAACGGGTGCGTCTGTCCCAGCATGAAAGCCTGCGGCGGGAGCGTCGCCACATGGCAGAGCAGGCAAAGCGGGAACAGGACGAGATGCGCAAAACCACACGGCAGCTTGCCCAGACGGTGCAGGAAATCCGTCAACAGCTGGAGCAGGTGGACCTGCAGTTGAATCTGGCTACCCAAAATTTACGCCATGTCACCGATGTGGCCCACCAAGCGCTGGGACAGACCGAGCAAAGTTTGGAGCAGTTGCAGGAGCAGGTGAACCGTTATCCCCGTTCCGTGCCAAGCAGTAAGGTTGCGAAGTGTGCTGTGAAGGAGAAGGTTTCTTTGTCCTGCAAAAGGAATTTGAGCGATAGCTTGCTGGAACTGCTGGATAATATGATGCAGAAATAAAAAAGCCGTGGAAGAATGGTTCTTCCACTGGTCACTCATGGTGTCCTAGATGATGAACGGTACGATTACCGAGGCATCGATGTTTATTATGTTGCAAACGCTTCATATACTCAAAAAAGTAATGCAGTTGAATTTTGCTTTAGTCAAATTGGAAAACCGTGGAGTTTGGAAGTTCCATTGCTCGCTGGAGTGAGCCATAGCAGCAATACTGTCAACTGGTATTGTTCAGAATCGGCATGGGCTGGTTACTATAATGCGGGAATAAATCTGCACGGGTCTTCTATTCCAAGACATATTTATACTCCGGCTGCACTTGCATCCAGTTCGAGCCTTACCTGGCGAAATGTTGAATAGTAGGTGCATGATATGAGAACTAATCGGCGCATCCGTAATACGATTGGTGTGTATAGCTTGATTTGGATTTTAGCCATAGCTACATTTTGGATTTTTTGTAGAGAGTCACAAATGGCGATGTTGCATGTCATAGTGGTTCAATATATACTCTTGCCGACTGTAACTTTGATTGTATCTATCCTTATTGGCAAAGAACGCTCTAGCAAAAAGCACATCTGGTTGATTCCGATTTGCTTCGCAACTGCCTAGCTGCTTTCTCGGTTGCTTACCCAATCTCTTCTGCAGCAGATACTTGCAGGAGTTGCCGCATTCCCGGGCATTTTTGATTTCCTTGTCATGCTCGCTATTTCTTTTATTGGGATGTTGTTTGGATGGGGGCTGGGCAAAATGCGAGGGAAAGCCGAATAAAAGTACCAGCAAAAGCCCCCGCGCCATCGGCACACTTGATTGTGTGTCTTACTGGAGCGGGGGCTTTTTGCTGACGCCGAATAGGCATGAGAAAACCCCCAGTTCAACTGGGGGTGGATAAAAGGACTTTAGTGCAAGAAAGAACCTCCAGTGCTGGAATGGAAGTGGTCTGGCAACCACAAAAAAGAAGCACTGGAGGTTCTTGTCAATGAATGACGTAAAAACTTTATTGTCCCATTTTAGTGGCGACCGGTGCCTTTTTCCAGCAGGTAGGTGGCGGTCAAATCCGCAAGGTGGAGTTTCACCGCCAGGGGATAAGCGTCATAGGCCTGGCTGATGGCAAAACTGCCACCCCGGACGGCATCGTCAAAGCCGCCCATATGCCACCGGATGGCAACGGCCTCGGCGGGACGCAGACGGATGAAACGCTCGATGAGAAAAACGCTTTTTTCCCCGTGTCCATAGGGGAAGGCATCCTCCACCGTAAAGGTGGGAACCTTCTCCCATTGGCCAGTTTCCTCGTTTTTCACATTCCGTGTGCCGGTCTTGTAGTAGTTGGCTTTGCACAAATCATGAAGCAGACCACAGATGGCCATGCTTTCCTGGCTGTCCCCCTCCTCGAAATACCGGTCCATCAAGGTGTGGTACACATTCAAGCTGTGCATCACAAGTCCCTGGGCGCAGGCGCCATGAAACCGTGTGGAGGCGGGTGCTTGGAAAAAATCGGTGGTGTGCAACCAGTCCAGCAGTTTTTCTGCACCGGGGCGGGTTACATGCTGGTTCCAGATGTTGCAAAATTCCTCGTGGTAGTTCATGGATTACAGCTCCATGCTGGGGTCATACTCCGGCTCAAAGGCGATTTCGTCCAAAGCCAGCTTTAACTGCTCCATCTCTTCCATGCTCAGGCTGATGCCTTTGCCCATCTTAACATGGTCAGGTGCCCAGTCCCGGATGTCGTATTTAGCTTCCCGGTCGTTCCAACTTACCAGATTCAGTTCCCGCTGCCAACCATTGGAGCCGGTGGACAAAACAGCCAGCTCTTTCACGATTTCGTATTTGAATTCTGCCATATGTGCAATCCTCTCTTGTTTGGTTTTTTAGCACAGATACAGGCGCACTGTGCGGTCAAAACCATTGTATAGGATACATGAACAGAATGCAAGAGTAAGATTCCATAAAATGGGAAAGTACCCTCATTACCCCTGGGGGAATTCTTCCTTGCTTTTCAGCTTGTGGCGCACGGTGACGTCATCTTCCACCCAGCCCTCCTCCAAGCTGGCACGAGCCTTGGCCTGGGTGTAGGATAAATCTGGCTTCAACTGGTGCTCTTCTTTTGCTTTTGCGGACTTTGCGGCGGGGGAAATGGCGTTTAATCGGTAGCCTTTTGTGTATTCCTTGGACATAAAAATCCCTCCTTTCTATCACTAGCAATGCCCGGATAAGGGTAAAGCTATGCCTGTAAAAGGAGGGGAAATTTTGCCACCGGGGGAATGGGTGTGGCGGATACTATAAGGCGGGGGAGATAAGCAGTATTGTTGTATTTTAAAAAGGGTAGGAGGCGTAAGCTGTGAAAGCTCAAAAAACTACCCGGCGGGGTCATAGCCCAACTATCTACTACGCATGAGCGAAAAGCCCCACCCGGCAAGGTTTGGGGTAGTGAAGAATCAAATCTTTGCACGCACGGGAGCAAAAATTCCGGATGATAAGATTTGGGGTGGCAGCCCAGCGAACTGTTGCGCGTGAACAACAAAAATCCCGCTTGGAACGGGTTCAGGCAAGAAAAACTTTTAACAAAGGCGTAGTGTTTTCAACATAAAACAAAATACCCTGTGGAAAACAAAAAAGACAGTGGTCAAAAACCACTGTCTTTTGGTTGGAGAAGAAGGATTCGAACCCTCACAAACAGAGTCAGAGTCTGTCGTGCTACCCTTACACAATTCTCCATTGTGTCGCTCATTCCTGAGTGCTTAGTTATTATATCCTGCTTTTTGAAAAAAGTCAAGCTTATTTTTTGAAAAAATAAAAATTTCAGGATTCCGGCTGCTCAAGGCAGTAAAATATAGGAAAATACGAAAATGCGAAAATACGAAAATACGAAAAATAAGACAGCAGTAGTATTGACAAGTGGATAAGACAAGAGCAGTATGAAGTCATAGATACTACTCTTGTCTTATAAAAAGGAGCGATGCCCATGGACGTAAAGCTGTACGATTCGGAATTGAAGGTTATGGATGTGCTGTGGAAGGGGGGGAGATACCGCCGCAAAAGACGTTGCCAAACGATTGAACCAGGAATTGGGCTGGAATGTGAACACCACCTATACCCTAATCAAGCGTTGCATCAAAAAGGGAGCGATTGAACGCACAGAACCGGGGTTTATCTGCCATGCCCTCATTGATAAAGTGGCAGTTCAGCAGGCGGAAACCGATGAGCTGATCAACAAGGTGTATGACGGGGTTGCGGATAAGTTATTTGCGGCACTCCTTGGACGGAAAAAGTTATCTGCCCAGCAGATTGAAAAACTGAAAGAAATAGTGGGCGATTTGGAATGAGGTGATGAAGGTGAGCCTTTTGCAGATGAGTGTTGCGGGGGTAGTGTTGATTTTGCTTGTGACCATTATAAG
>JAHLFP010000018.1 GCA_018883715.1 Candidatus Allofournierella pullistercoris
GTAATTTCTCAGATACAAATCGCTTGCATCCACGAATTACTTGTTTTTTTGGAATTGTTTAACGTGATTTTCCATCACGATAAAGGTTCCGTTCAAGCTTCTTGATATTGTTCAATTTTCAAGGTCCTATAGCCGCTTCCCTCTCTCGAGGTAGCTTACTTATTATATCTCGTCAGTGGCCATTTGTCAACCACTTTTTGAAATATTTTTTTGTAATCATTTCGCAGCTTGCTGCTCTTGTTGCAGCTCACTTATAATACCATGGTTTTTTCATTGCGTCAACACTTTTTTCAAAAAAATTTTACTTTTTTCGACTGGAATAATCTGGCTGGTAATGATACGATTGTGTTTACAGATTTTGGATAACTTATTATAATGCACGTATGGACAACCCTTTTCATCCACTCACCTATTTAATAAAGGAGGAGCAGCCCTTTGCAATGAGCAGGGCATTGACGTGATTCTTGCGGCGGGTGGTGGCTCTACCATCGACTGCGCCAAGGGCATTGCCGCCGCTGCCATGACCCAGGACGGGGATGTTTGGCCTTTGGTGTCCCAGGGGGTTCGTGTGGAGCAGGCTCTGCCCCTTGTGGCGATTCTCACCAATGCGGCCACCGGTTCCGAGATGAATCGGGGTGCGGTTATCTCCAATATGGAAACCAACGAGAAAATCGGCATGAGCGGCCCGGCCTTGCTCCCCCGCGCGGCCTTTGAAAACCCGGAGTACAGCTTTACCCTGCCCGCCTACCAGACCGCTTGCGGTGCATTTGATATCTTCAACCATGTGATGGACTGTTACTATCTGGCACAGGAGTCCACCTTCGATGTGATGCTGGAAATGCAGGAGGCGGTAATGCGCACGGTGGTAAAATGGGCGCCCATCGCCATGGAACAACCAGACAACTATGACGCACGGGCCAACCTGATGTGGGCTTCCTCCCTTGCGCTGAACGGAATGCTGGATGGCGGCACTGCCCATCGGGGTGCTTGCCATGCCATGGAACATGAGCTGTCCGCTTACTATGACATCACCCACGGTCACGGCCTTGCCATTGTGGCTCCCCGCTGGCTGGAGTACATCCTGAATGAATCCACCGCCCCGGCCATCTACCGTCTGGGAACCAAGGTGTTCCAGGTGGAGGAAGGTTTGGAGCCCATGGAGGGGGCAAAACAGGCTATCGCCGCCCTGTCCCGCTTCTGCTTTGAAACCCTTGGCTTAAAGTCCAATCTGAGCCAGCTGGACATTGACGAGACTCATTTTGATGCCATGGCAGAGCACGCCTGCCGCCTTGGCCCCATTGTTGGCCCGGCTACCCTGAATGCCGAGGATGTGAAAGCCATCTACAAGATGTGCCTGTAAGCCTTTTGGGGGCTTGCCCTTATATATAGGTATAAAAAAACGACACAGCGGTTTGCTGTGTCGTTTTTATTTGGGTTCTTAGTTGGTTTCAAATTTGCTGTTGAAGCGGTCCAGTGCCAGGGCGGCAACCACACCCACAACCAGGCAAATCAGGTTCACCACCAGTGCACCGGTGGAAGCGGCAAAGCTGCCAAAGGGCACAATCATGATGGTTGCGGCGATTACAATGCCCACAATGGCGTGGAATGCCAGGGAGTAGTGGTTCTGGAACAAGCTGTCAATCAGCTTTGCCAGGGCAATAACGGTGAGAACCGCACCAATGCCACCGGGAACCAGCACTCCAAAATCCAGATGACCCAAACCGTCCACAAAGGGGGTGTACAGGCCCAAGGGCATCAACAAGGTGGAGAAGCTCATGCCGGGGGCAATCACGCTGAGTGCCAGGCAGAAGCCACAGAACAGATACCAGCCAAAGCTGGGCTGGATGCGGATGGAGAACAGGTTCAGGCTAATCAGCAGGCTGAGCACCAGCACAAAGGCCACTGCCATGGAGATGTAAGAGCCTTTGGTGCGGCCCTGCTCCCCTGCCTGACGGAACAAAGCGGGCAGCATACCGCCAATCAGTCCCACAAACAGGCAAACAGAGGGGTCGGGGTAGCGTTCCAGGAAGAAGGACAGCAGGTTGGCGATTCCCAAAAAGCCAATTGCTACACCGATAATCACCGGAATCAACTTGGGTACATGGGTTTTAAAGTTGCGGATGGGGTTGGACAGCAACTCCATCACCGGCTTATAGATACCGAAAATGACACAGAGTACGCCGCCAGAAATGCCGGGCAACACTGCACCCAGGCCGATGAGTGCTCCCTGCACCACCTGGAACAGGGTGGAAAACGCTCCTTTTTCTTGTTTGTTCATTGTGTTTGATTCTCCTTTCCCGAAATGGCAGTAGCGATAAAGGGGCCTGCACTGCCTATCAGACCCTATGTGCTGGGATACAAAAAAAGAACCCGAACTTGCGGTAAGTGCAAGTTCGGGTTTTGGTGACCCATCCGGGAATCGAACCCGGGTTACCGCCGTGAAAGGGCGATGTCTTGACCTCTTGACCAATGGGCCATAATAAATACAAAGTTTAGCTAAAATAGCAAGCATATCCATCACCCACTATTGCGGGCAACCCAGAGTATCCTAGCTAAACCTTGTATTAAGTGGTAGCGGCAACTGGATTCGAACCAGTGACACTCCGGGTATGAACCGAATGCTCTAGCCAACTGAGCTATACCGCCATAATAGAAGGTACACCGCTTGGTGGGTGCTTTTATATTATATTCAATCCTTCTCGGTTTGTCAACGATTTTTTCAAAAAAATTTCAAGAAAAAATATTGGAAATTTCTGGTTTTTCACTCTTGCCTGCTGGGGTGAGAATTTAATTGGCATTCCCTTGAATGGCCCTTAACTGCGGAATGCAGATGACTATTCTATCCGAACACACCCAAGCTTTGCAACAGAAAAAGCACCCCGGCTTACTGGAAACCGGGGTGCTTTTGGGTGCAACTGAAATTTACTTGTATGGCTGGATTAGCCCTGGATGCAGGACTTTGCAGGAACCAGCTGTTCCTTGCCGCCCATGTAGGGGCGCAGTGCTTCAGGAATAAAGACGGTTCCATCGGCACGCAGGTTGTTTTCCAGGAACGCAATCAGCATGCGGGGAGGTGCCACCACGGTGTTGTTCAGGGTGTGGGGCAGATAGTTGCGTCCGTCCTCGCCTTTTACGCGGATTTTCAGGCGGCGGCTCTGGGCATCGCCCAGGTTGGAGCAGCTACATACCTCAAAGTATTTCTTCTGGCGGGGGCTCCAAGCCTCGATGTCACAGCTTTTCACCTTCAGGTCGGCCAAATCGCCGGAGCAGCACTCCAGCTGGCGAACGGGAATGTTCAGGCTCTGGAACAGCTCCACGCTGTTCTTCCACATCTTCTCGTACCAGTCCATGCTTTCTTCGGGTTTGCAAACCACAATCATTTCCTGCTTTTCAAACTGGTGGATACGGTATACACCACGCTCCTCCAGGCCGTGGGCGCCCTTTTCCTTACGGAAGCAGGGGCTGTAGCTGGTCAGGGTCTGGGGCAGTTTGCTTTCCGGCAGAAGCTGGTCCATAAAGCGGCCAATCATGGTGTGCTCGGAAGTACCAATCAGGTACAGGTCCTCGCCCTCGATTTTGTACATCATGGCTTCCATTTCAGGGAAGCTCATAACGCCCTCCACCACGTTGCCGTGCATCATGAAGGGGGGAATCACATAGGTAAAGCCCTTGTCAATCATAAAGTCACGGGCATAGGCCAGCACACCTGCGTGTAGACGTGCAATGTCGCCCATCAGATAGTAGAAGCCGTTGCCAGCCACACGGCGGGCGCTGTCCAGGTCGATGCCCTCAAAGCTCTCCATAATCTGGGTGTGGTAGGGCACTTCAAATTCTGGCACTGCCGGCTCGCCAAAGCGGGCAACCTCCACGTTGTGGCTGTCGTCCGGGCCGATGGGTACGCTGGGGTCCATCATGTTGGGCAGGGTGAGCATAATGGTGCGAATCTTCTCTTCCAGCTCCCCTTCCTTTGCTTCCAGCTCTTTCAGGCGGCTGGCCTGGGCGGATACCTGAGCCTTCACCTGCTCGGCTTCCTCCCGCTTGCCCTGTGCCATCAGTCCGCCAATCTCCTTGGACAGACGGTTCCGGTCACTGCGCAGGGTGTTTGCTTCGGTGACGGCACTGCGGTATTCCTCGTCCAGTGCAATTACCTCATCCACCAGGGGCAGTTTATGCTCCTGGAACTTCTTTTTGATGTTTTCCTTTACCAGTTCGGGGTTCTCCCGCACAAAACGCAAATCCAACATATTCCCACTAACCTTTCCTGTTAAGATTCTTTATCATACTGTCCCAAAAGATTGGCAAATGCCCGCAGCTGTTCATCGGAGTGGAACTGCACGGTCAGGCTTCCCTGCCCATCTTTATACTGTACCTTGACCCGGTTGCCCAGAGCCTCCCGCAGTGCCACTTCCACCTCGGTGGCAAGGGCATGTACTACAGCGGGGCTGGGTTCTCCCGGCTCGCTGGGTGCTTTTGCCAGTCGTTTGCAAAGCACCTCGGTCTGGCGCACGTTTAAATCGTGCTCCACCACCTGCTGGGCGGCCTGCTCCTGCAAATCGCTGGTGGGCAAGCCTAAAATCACCTTTGCATGACCAGGAGTCAGATGTCCGGTCTGCAACCATTCCAGCGCTCGCTGAGGCAAAGCCAGCATCCGCAGACTGTTGGCAATGGAGCTTCGGCTTTTGCCAAGGCGCTGGGCCGCCTGTTCCTGGGTCAGGCCGCACCGCTCCATCAACTGCTGGTAGCCAAAGGCTTCCTCCACCGGGTCTAAGTCCTCTCGCTGGAGGTTTTCAATCAAGGCCAGTTCCATAGCCTGTGACTGGGTTACGTCCTTCACCAGAACGGGGATTTCGGTCAATCCTGCCAATCGAGCCGCCCGCCAGCGACGTTCACCGGCAATGATTTTGTAGCCGCCTGTGGTACAGGGGCGCACCGTAATGGGCTGTAGCACCCCATGTTCTGCGATGCTGGCGGCAAGCTCTGCCAAGGGTTGCTCCGCAAAGTCCTTGCGGGGCTGGTCCTTGTCCGGCTCAATCTCTCGCAAAGGCAGGGTCATGCTGGAGTTGCCCACGTCCCGGACGGTTTCCTCAAACAGGCTTTCCAGTCCACGTCCCAAACCGCCTTTTTTTGCTGCCATCGGTTTGACTTCCTCCTTTATTGATTATGCTCCAAAAATTCCTTTGCCATGGCGGTGTATGCCTCACATCCCCTGCTGGAACGGTCATAGTAGTTAATGGGCTGGCCATAGCTGGGTGCCTCGGACAGGCGCACATTGCGGGGAACGGTGGTGTTGTAGACCTTTTCCCCCAGGAATTTTTTCACCTGCTCCACCACCTGCATGGTCAGGTTCAGGCGGGGCGCATACATGGTGAACACCACGCCCTCAATGTCCAGATACCGGTTGTACATCTTGCGGACGGTTTTCAGGGTGCTCATCAGCTCGGACAAACCCTCCAGCGCATAATATTCACACTGGATGGGAATCAGCACCGAGTCACTGGCGCAAAGGCCGTTCAGGGTCAGCAGGTCCAAGCTGGGCGGGCAATCGATGAAGATAAAATCATAATCGCCCGAGACCTGTGCCAATGCCTGGCGCAGACGGTTTTCCCGTCGTTCCTGGTTAATCAGCTCAATGGCGGCACCGGACAGCTGAATGTTGGAGGGAATCACGTCCACATGAAACTCTGTGGGAAGAATCACCTCTTTGGTCTGTGTCTCCCCCACAAGCAGGTCATACACGCTGTGCTTCACATTCTTTTTGGAAATTCCATATCCACTGGTGGCGTTGCCCTGAGGGTCCAGGTCCACAATCAGTACCTTTTTTCCTTCCTGCGCCACACAAGCAGCCAGATTTACTGCGGTGGTGCTTTTGCCCACACCGCCTTTCTGGTTGGCCACTGCAATCACTTTGCCCACAATGCCCGTCCTCCATCCGTCAAAAAACTGTTGTTCCCTGTTTGTTTGGACAAAATCAGGGATTTCTGTTGTTATTATAACACCCTTTGCATATCCCTGCAATTCTTTTCCCACAGTTTCGGACTGCTTTTCCTCCATCCAAATTGTTCCACGTGGAACAATGGTGTGCAGATGTACTTCTCCGTTTGCAGAACTTGTTTGGGCAGTGGCTTTTTGATTCTCGAAAGAAGCCGGTCTGCTGAAAATGTTCCACGTGGAACATTTTTGGCTTGCACTGTTTTCTAAAACTATGCCGGGATGGCTTATTCTTTTCTTTTAAGGACAAAGGCCCCCCGACCCTGAATGAGCGGGAAGTTTTCATCCCACCCAGATTGTTCCACGTGGAACAATTACATCAGAATTTTTCTTTGGCTGTTTTTCCGCCAGCTTTGGGTGTTTTCTCTATCATTTTACAAATTTCTCAAAGGGCATTGCTCTGGGGAATGTTCCACGTGGAACATTTTGCCGTGGAACACTCTAAAAGAAAAGTCGAACTCTCTGCCCATAGCAAAGAATCCGACTTTTTTCTTACGTAAAATAAGTTCAAGACCAACAACCATACACGGGGAAATCAATAACCTTATGCCCCGCCGGTTTTTTGCAGGGGGATGTGGACGATGTATTCCAGATAGTCCTCTCCCTCCTGCTTGCGGGCAGAAGCGGGAATCCCCGCTTCCACCATCACCTGAATGGCTTTCTGGATGGTGTTGGCAAAGATGCGCACGTCTTTCACCATCACCCGCCGCTTTGGTTTTTCCGGTTTTTGCTGGAGCATCCCATCCACAAGGGCGTCCGCCTGCCGGGCATTCATCCCCCCTGCCACAAACTGCTGCAAGGCTTTGGCCTGTTGCTCTGGATTTTCCAGCCGAAGCACCGCACGGGCGTGCCGCTCCCCCAAATGATGCTCCAGACAAAACTGCTGAAGTTCCTCCGGAAGTTGCAACAGCCGCAACTTATTGTTTAAGGTGGGCTGTGCCATGCCAAGCCGCTTTGCCGCCTGTTCCTGGGTGCAACCCCACCGCTGAATCATCTCCCGGATGCCCCTTGCCTGCTCAAAGGGGTTCAAATCCTGCCGTTGTAGATTTTCCACAAGCCCCAGCGCCGCCGTCTGGTCGTCTGGATAATCCCGCAGGATGGCGGGAACCTGTTTCAGCCCCGCCATGCGGCAAGCACGCAGTCGCCGTTCCCCTGCCACCAGTTCATAGCCCCCATGGACCTTGCGCACCGTGATGGGCTGGAGCAATCCATGTTCCAGAATGCTCACCGCAAGGCCAGACAATTCCTGCTCCTCAAACTGGGTTCTGGCCTGAAAGGGGGATGGAACAATCTGTTCCACCGACAGCATCCAGACCTTTGCATTGCATTTCTTTCTTGGGGCCAGCATCATGGGGGATTCCTCCTTTTTATTCCTATTGTCCCATCGGGGGGCATTTTTTCCGCAAAATAAAACGCATCCGTGTGTCCACTCACCGGGGATTTTAACCACCTTGAGTATAACACGAATGCGTTTTGTGTTCCAGAAAATTCCATTTACAGGATTCTCTTGATTGTTGCAAAACCGCCCATCACTTTAGCGGGGCTTTTGCGATTTTTCCCCCATTTCGGGGATATGCAGGGGGAGTTTGCGATATTTTTTTGCATACAATCAGGCTACGTGCGTCCCCGCCCGGCAGCTGGAAGTCCTGCATCTCCACAAATCTTCCCCCCAATTTTTTAATGGCGGACTTTGCAGCAGTCAGTTCCTCGCTAGCGCTGGCACCTTTCAGGGCAATCATGTTGCCCCCCACCTTTACAAGGGGCAGGCAGTATTCCGCCAGCACTGGCAAAGCCGCCACCGCACGGGCACTTGCCAGATCAAACTGTTCCCGCCAGGTCTTGCGGGCGGCTTCCTCTGCCCGTTCCTTGGCAAATTCCACCCCTTGCAGGCCCAGCTCTCCGCAGACGTACTTCAAAAACTCCACCCGTTTTCCGGTTGGCTCCATCAGGGTCAGTTCCAACTCCGGTTTGTAAATTTTGGTCACAAGGCCGGGGAATCCTGCACCACAGCCCACATCCACCATCTTGCCCTTTACCTCAGGACGGGCGGCAAACAGCAGGCTGTCCAGAAAATGCTTCACCTCGATGCCCTCCGGGTCGGTGATGGCGGTCAGGTTCACCTTCTGGTTATAATCCATCAGCATCTGGGCATAGCCATCCAGCTGTTCCAGCTGGGTTTCGGTTAGGGCAATGCCATAGCCAGCGCAAAGCTGTTGCAAACGGCTTTTATCAATCATCGGCTTCCTCCTTTTGGGGGGCAGTGGACAGGCTTGCCACCGCCATACTGAGCACCGCTAAATCCGCAGGAGAAACACCGGGAATCCGTCCCGCCTGTCCCACGCTGCGGGGCTGAATCTTGGAAAGCTTCTCCCGTGCTTCCAGCCGCAGACCATCCAGTGCGCTGTAATCAAAGTATTCCGGGATGCTGATATGCTCCAGCCGCTTCACCTCTTTGATGGTGCGCATCTGGCGGGCAATGTATCCCTCGTATTTAATCTCGGTGGTAATCCGGGCGGCAAGCCGACGGCTTACACCATCTCCCCAGCCAATGGCCTTTGCCAGCAGGGGGTAATCCAGTTCCGGTCGGCGCAGCAGCTCTGCCGCCGTGGCCGCCCGCTCGATGGGAGCAAGTCCCGCCTCTTCCAGCACCGGGTTCAGCTGTGTCGGCTTTACGGTGGTGGTTTGCAAACGCTTCATCTCTCTGGTTTTGGCTTCCAGCATAGTTTCATAGGCCTGCCAGCGGGTATCGTCAATCAGGCCCGCCTCCCGTGCAAGGGGGGTGAGGCGCTCATCCGCATTGTCCTGCCGCAGGGTCAGGCGGTATTCGCTCCGGCTGGTCATCATCCGGTAGGGGTCCATGACGCCCTTGGTCACAAGGTCATCCACTAGGGTTCCCAGATAGGAAGTGTGCCGCTCCAGAATGAATTCCGGCTTGCCCAGCACCTGCAAGGCGGCATTTGCGCCAGCCAGCAAGCCCTGTGCCGCCGCTTCCTCATAGCCGGATGTTCCATTGAACTGCCCCGCTCCATACAGGCCCTGTACCTTGCGGGTTTCCAGCGTCAATTTCAGGGCGGTGGGGTCGATGCAGTCGTACTCGATGGCATAGGCAGGGCGGAGAATCTCCACCTGCTCCAGCCCCTGGATGGTACGGTACATCTGGTTTTGTACATCCTCCGGCAGACTGCTGCTCATGCCTTGCAGGTACATTTCTTCCGTGTCCAGTCCACAGGGTTCCACAAAAATCTGGTGCCGTTCCTTGTCCGCAAACCGCACAATCTTGTCCTCGATGCTGGGACAGTACCGAGGCCCAATGCCCTCGATGGCACCGCCGTACAAGGGGGAGCGATGCAGGTTGTCCTGAATCACCTTGTGGGTTTCTGGGTTTGTATAGGCAATGTGGCACTGGATTTTATTCTGTACCCCGTCCTCTTCGCTTAAAAAGCTGAACGGTTCGGGCGGCTCGTCCCCCGGCTGTACCTCCAGCACAGAAAAATCCACGCTCCGGCGATGGATACGGGCAGGGGTTCCGGTCTTGAAGCGGCGCAGGGGCAGGCCCAGCTCCCGCAAGCAGTCGCTTAACAGGGTGGCGGCATGCTGTCCGTCCGGGCCACTTTCCACGCTGGCATCCCCCACAAAAATCCGTCCGCCCAGGTTGGTTCCGGTGCAAAGTACCACCGCTTTTGCGCCATAGTATCCATTCAGCCGGGTGAACACACCCTTCACCTTGCCGTCCTGTACATCCAGGCGCACAATCTCCGCCTGTTTCATCTCAAGGCCGGGGGTCTGCTCCAAAAAATGCTTGACGTATTGATGGTAAGCAGTGCGGTCAATCTGTGCCCGAAGGGAATGCACCGCTGGCCCTTTGCCCCGGTTCAGCATCCGGCTTTGCAGGGTGGTGGCATCCGCCGCCTTGCCCATGACGCCGCCAAGAGCGTCCACCTCCCGCACCAGATGGCCCTTTGCGGTGCCGCCGATGCTGGGGTTGCAGGGCATATTTCCAACGCTGTCCAGACTCAGGGTAAACAGGCCGGTTTTCGCCCCAAGCCGTGCACTTGCGTGGGCGGCTTCAATGCCTGCATGACCTGCGCCAATGACAATTACATCGTATTCTCCCAAATGATTCATGGTGTTCTCGTTTCCTTTTATATCGTCCTAAAAATGCGGTGGGCGGCTTACTTGCCCACACAGAATTTAGAAAAGACTTCCTCAATCACCTGCTCGCTGGCCTGTTCGCCAGAAAGCTGGTACAGCGCTTCCAACGCATCGTCCAGGCAGACGCTCACCGCATCCAGGCCAAAGCCGTCCCGCTGGGCCTGAATGGCCTGTTCCAGTGCCTGCTGGGCAGACACCGCCGCCGCAAGCTGACGCTGGCTTACCAGACAGGGCAGGCTGTAATCCAGCTTGTCCACTCCCAGCACCTGACGCACCGCCTGTTCCAAGTCCTGCTTGCCCTGTTCGGTGGCGGCGGAAATCTCCACCACTGCCCCAAAGTGGGCTTCCAGTTCCTGCTTGTCCCAAACCGGCTGTAAATCCGCCTTGTTCAGCAGGGCAATGGCACGGTAGTTGCCGCAGAGTTTTGCCAGCTCTCTGTCCTCGTCGGTCAAGGGGCGGCTGGTATCAAACATGGCAAGCACCAAGCCCGCCTGTTCCATCTTGCTGTGACTGCGGCGGATGCCCTCGGCTTCTACCACGTCGTCGGTTTGGCGGATGCCTGCGGTATCAAACAGATTCATCCGAATATCCGCCAGCATGACCGCCTGTTCCACCACGTCCCGGGTGGTGCCTGCGATGGGGGTTACAATGGCACGCTCAAAGCCCGCCAGCCAGTTCAGCAGGGTGCTTTTACCCACGTTGGGACTGCCCACAATGGCCACGTCCACTCCCTGGCGCAGTACTGCACCGGCACCGTATCCATCCACCAGGGCAGTCATGCCCTGGCGCACTTCATTCAGCACCTGCAACAGGTTGCTTTGCTCCAGCTGGGGCACGTCCTCTTCCGGGAAGTCCACCCAGGCCGCCAGATGCCCCGCCAGTTCCAGCAGCTTCTGCCGATGGCCCTGAATGGTCTTGGCAAGGCTTCCGTTCAGGGCAGACTGGGCCAAAGCCGCCCCCTGTCTGCCAGCGGCGGAAATCAAATCCATCACACCCTCCGCCTGGGTCAGGGTCATCCGGCCATTCAGCACCGCTCTCTGGGTGTATTCTCCCGGGGCGGCAGGCTGAGCACCTGCCTTGATGCAGGCGGAAATCAGGGTCTGGGCAATGACCATACCCCCGTGACAGCTCAGCTCCACCACGTCCTCCCCGGTGTAACTGCGAGGGCCACGGAAAAAGAGGGCCACCACTTCGTCCAGCACTACCCCATCCTGCACAAAGTGGCCGAACATGGCGGTATAGCCCTTGGCCTCTCGCACCTTTTTTTCTGGGTTAATGGGGCGGAATACCTGCTCTGCCACGGCATAGCTGTCCGAACCGGACAAGCGAACCACGGCGATTCCTCCCGCTCCTGGTGGTGTGGCAAGTGCCACGATGGTGGTGTGCATCTTGGTGCCTCCTTTTCTGGGCTTTGGTTCATTTGCGAATTCGCCTTATTGTATCATACCCAGCGGCTTTAACACAAGGCCGCTGGGGTGTGGGAAACGGATATAAAAGATGGTATAAACAGCAGACTTTTGCCCCCTGTTTGCCCCAGCGTAAACCTTGCGGCTGGGTGTGTTTCATGGGCGGTCAAGCCCTGCAAAAATTCTACAGCTCGTCAGGATTCAAACCACCTTGTGGGACTAGAATCTGCGGGTAAAAATAACAGGGCAATTTTTTTCAAAAAAGCGGACAGATTGCCCTTATTCCTCTCCCTTTTGGGGAGGAACCTCTGCGTACTGGGCCACATGATACCGCATAAAATCATAGAATTCCTGGTACTGGGTTTGGTTAATCCCCTCCGGCCAGGTCATAAGTACAAGGGGATGTCCCACGTCCTCTTTCCGGTAGGGAATATGCATGTAATCATAAGGGTTGACCACAAAGCCACACCGCTGGTAAAATCCCCTGCGCCGCTGGGAGATTTCATCCTCCGGCGGGTCAATTTCCAGGATAATCCGCTGTCCCTTTTGCTTCAGCAGTTCCAGCACCTGGCTGCCGTATCCCTTGTTGCGCATGCTGGGCAACAGAGCAAAATGCTCCAGATACAAATAGTCTTGCGTCTGCCAGTACATCACAAAACCAACCAGCTGGTCCTCCTGCATCACCAGCTCCACATGGTAGTCCTCCGCCTGTTCCATGGCGCGGATGTGGTCGGGTTTGGTGCGCAGTTCATAGCCGGGGAAGCTGGTTTCATACAGGTGCCACACCTGCTCAAACTGGGGGTCGGTTGCTTTTTTCATGGGCATCAGGGATAACATATTCATTCCTCCTATGTGTTTTTTATCGTAACAAAACAGTGCTTTGTTCCGTGCAAATTTTACAGCCGGGTGGGACACTTAGGCAGATTGGGCGGTCAAGCCCTGTGCCGCCCCAGCACAAATTTTACAACCACTGCACACGCTGACTCTTTGGTTATCAAAAAACAAAAACCAGCCCCCGTGGGGGCTGGCTAAGACCGGGCAACGGTGTGCCGGCTTACAGTTCAATCTTACCGTACAGAGCCACTTCCTGCACATCGTCAATGTGCTGGGTGCGCTGGGGTGCGGTGGGCATGCCCTCTCCTGCCTGTTCCAGCTTCCGCTCCGGGGCAGAACGCTTGGCATAGGGCTTACGACTGCGATTGCCTCGGGAGCCGCCACGTTCCTGCTTTGCGCCTCCCACCGGGTACAGCACCACCCGGCGCTGTACGCCGTCGCCCTTGGACTCACTGCGCACACCCTGGATTTCTCCAACTGCGCTGTGGATGATGCGACGCTCGTAGGCATTCATGGGTTCCAAACTGCGGCTGCGTCCGGTCTGCAGTACCTTCTGGGCCATACGCTGGGCCAGATGTTGCAGGTCCTTTTCCCGCTTTTCCCGGTAGCCTGCCACGTCCAGACCAAGCTTAATGTGGTCGTCCTCCACCCGGTTTGCCACCAGGCTTGCCAGGTAGGCCAGGCTTTCCATGGTTTCACCCCGGTGTCCAATCAGGACGCCCACATGTTCGCCCTCCACCTTCACCAGGTACAGCTCGTCCTGCTGTTCCACCCAAAGGGTCAAATCCTCTGCCCCCATCTTGGCGAATACATCCTGCAAGTACTCCACCGCCGCAAGCAGCTTGGGGTTCTGGGTGTAATCCACACCCTGTACAGGAGCGGCTTCGGTGGGCTGGCTGGTGGGCTCCGCCTGCTTGTCTGCCTGGGGTTTTGCGGGCTGGGTTTCAGCCTTCTGCTGGGGCTGCTGTTTCACAGCAGGCTCTTCCTTGCGCTGTTCGGTTTTGGGAACGGGGGGCTGGGGCAGTTCTGCCTCCACCTCCAAAGCACAGGCACGCACCTTGGCAGGAATGCGGCGGAACAAGCGCCGCACAGGCATCTCCAGAATTTCGATGCTCACTTCCTCCCGGGGCAGACCCAACTGCTCACAGGCGGCCTGGGTTGCCTCTTCCACGGTTTTTCCCGTAACAATCACTTCACGCATGATTACTCCTCCTTGCCCAGTTCACTCAAAGGCACCGTGCGTTCATCTTTATACTTCTCTTCATCCAGCTTGCGAGCCATCTCAATGCGCAGACGGTTCATCTCGCTGGCGCTTACCTGCTTGGTGGTGGTCTTGCCGTCCTTGACCACTGTCACCTCTTTTTTGGCTTTGCGCTGGCGTTTTTTCTCCTCAATTTCCTGTGCAATCTGCTCTTTCAGCTTCTCAGGGTCGTACAGCTTGCGCAGCAGCAGGCTCTGGAAGAACTGGAACAGGTTGGACACGGTGTAGTACAGGGAGAAACCCACCGGCACCTGGAACGCAAACCAAACAAACATCAGGCTGGTCATCCAGGGCATCAGCTTCATGCTGCCCTGCAACTGCTGGCCACTGCTGCGCAGCATTACCACATTCAGCATTGCCATGGTGACAATGCTCAGCAGGGGGAAAATCAGCAGGTTGTTCAGTTCAAAGCCAGGGTTCTGCATCAGGTTAATTCCAAAGAAATCCACCCGGAAATCCTGAATCATAGCCAGCTGTTCCGGGCTGAAAATATCCCCGAACATGGCCGCATTCTGCTGTACCTGCTGAACAATCTGGCTTTGGGTGGTGTAGTTGGCGCTGGCAAGGCCCATCACCTCAGCGGCCTTTGCAATGGCATCGGCGGGAATATGCAGAATGTACTGCAAGGGGCGGTATACCACCTCGATGATACCAAAGATAACAAACAGGTTTAAGAACATGGGCAGACAGCCAGCGGCAGGGTTGTACCCATACTCCTGTTGCATCCGCATCAGTTCTTCGTTCTGTTTTTCCCGGTCTTTTGCGTATTTTTTCTGAATCTCCGCAATCATGGGCTGGTAGGCGGACATCCGTGCGGTGCTCTTTTGCTGTTTTACCTGCAAGGGGAAAAACGCCAAACGCACAATCACGGTGAACAACAGAATCGACCATCCATAGTTGCCCACAATTTCATAAATCCACTGAAGCACATAGCCCAGAGGAAGGCCCAGAATCCCTAAAAATCCCATAGTACCATCCTATTCTGCCCCTTTGGGGCCTTTATTTTTTATAAAATACCGCAAAAAATACACTTTTTAAAGTATAGCTTCAGCGGGTTTCAGCGAGGTTTTTTGCTCTTATTCGGCGGATACAGCTTCCGGTTTGGGTTTGTCCAGCATCCCTTGCAGGGCACCGGGTCGTACCCGGTTTTGCCAAAGGGGTTACAGCGAAGAATTCTCCCCACTGCCAGCACAAGCCCTTTCGCCGCGCCATGGGTCTGGATGGCCTCCAGCGCATAGTCGCTACAGGTGGGGCGAAACCGGCAATTACTCCCCAAAAGGGGGGAAATAAACCTTTGATAGCCTCGAATAAGTAGCACGAAAACGCGGGCGATCATCCGACCAATCCCGCGTCTTTAAGCAGTTTTTTTGCGGCCACAAGCACCTCATCACTTTTACAGCGGGTGGTCTGGCCCCTTGCCACAAACACCAAATCCAGTCCCCCCACCTGGTAGGGCAAAATCTGGTGCAAAGCGGCACGAATCACACGCCGTGCCCGGTTTCGTTGCACAGCGTTTCCAATTTTTTTGGTGGCGGTGATGCCAACCCGGGTGACGCCCATGCGATTTTTGCTCACATACATCACCAATTTTGGGTGCACAAAGGCTTTTCCCCGTGCATAGGCACGGCTGAATTCCTTGTTGCGGGTCAACGGGCGATAACGCATTTTACTCCCTCATATGGAAAAACAAGGCCACACAACAACGGGTGGCCTTGTCCTGCGAAGCCCGGCTGATGCCAGCCAGACTCTGTAAATTGATTAGGCAGACAGCTTCGCACGGCCCTTAGCACGGCGAGCAGCAATGACCTTACGGCCGTTCTTGGTAGACATTCTCTTCAAAAAGCCATGTACACCGCTGCGATGACGCTTCTTGGGCTGAAAAGTTCTTTTCATGATAAATTCCTCCAAAAGGCCCCGCATGGGGCAGAATTATTTGGTTTCGGCCCCATCAATGTGGATATGGCCTTGCAACATAAAAGTATAAAGGACATTCCTTGGCTTTGTCAACACCCAAAATCAAGAAATCCCCCATTTTGCAGGGATTTTTTCTGCCCAATTTTTCCCTGTGTCCGCCACTCTCTTACAATATATATAGCAGTTCCATCCACCCAATCGGTCTTTTCCGGGCATTTAGGGGATTTCGCCACAAACCTGAACGGTTTGCCGTTGTCACGCCATTTTTTTTATGCTATAATCAAGCAGATACAAATTTTTTGACAGGAGCGTTTGTGTGCCTATGGACTCCTTTCACGACGTTTTAAGCGCAGCAAAAGAATATTGCAAAGAGCGCCTTGTGGATGCCACCTACAACCTTTATATCTCCCAGCTGGAAGCGGTAAGCTTTGAGGGAAGCAACAAGGTTGTGCTGGCAGTGCGCAACGATTTTATCTGCACCATCGTGCGGGATCGGTATACCCCCCTTTTGAAGGAAGCACTGGCTGCGGTGCTGGGCTTTGATGTGGATGTGGAGCTGATTGTCCCTGCCCCTGTGGCGGAGGAAAAGCCTGTGGCTGCCACCCCCACTGCTGTGCCGGGCGCTCCCAACGGAAAATACGACTTTACCTTTGAAAACTTCATCAAAGGCCCCTCCAACCAGTTCGCCTACGCGGCGGCTCAGGCGGTGGCCTCCAATCCATCCGGTGCTTACAACCCCCTGTTCATCTATGGACAGTCCGGTCTGGGTAAGACCCACCTGCTGAATGCGATCCAGGTGGAAATCAAGAAAAACCACCCGGACTTTAACATCGTATATGTGGATTGCGAGAAGTTCACCAACGAAATTATCACCGCCATCCGGGAGGGCAACACCGAGATGTTCCGCCAGAAATACCGGGCGGCGGATGTACTGCTGGTGGACGACATCCAGTTTATCGCTGGTAAGGAAAGCACCCAGGAGGAGTTCTTCCACACCTTCAACACCCTGCACAATGCAGGCAAACAGATTGTGCTGGCAAGCGACCGGCCCGCCAAAGAAATCAAAAGTCTGGAGGAGCGTCTGCGCACCCGGTTTGAATGGGGTCTTACCGCCGACATCCAGCCCCCCGACTTTGAAACCCGTGTGGCCATCATCCGACGCAAGGCGGAGCTGTTCAACCTGGACATGCCCAACGATGTGGCGGAGTTTATCGCCAACCACCTGAAGAACAACATCCGCCAGCTGGAAGGTGCAGTGAAAAAGCTGAACGCCTACTACCTGCTGGAGGGCATCCAGCCGATGATTGGTGTGGCCCAGAATGCCATCAAGGATATTCTCAACGAAACCCAGCCCGTTCCCGTCACCATTGAAAAAATCATCGGCGAGGTGGCCCGTACTTACAACGTCACCCCTGCGGAAATCCGCGGAATGCGCCGCACCGCCAATATCTCCGCTGCCCGGCAGACCGCCATCTATGTGGTGCGGGAAATCACCGGCATGAGCATGGAGGACATTGGCAAGGAGTTTGGCGGACGGGACCACTCCACCATTGTATATTCCCTGAAATCTCTGGAGAATAATCTAAACAGCGACCGCCGTCTGAAAGAGACGGTGGAGGACATCATCAAGAACGTACGCAGCTAAGGCTGTTTCTTTCTTGGCACAAGCCTTCCTGCAAGGGGGCAAACCGGTTTTGTGTTTGTCCCCTTCTTTTTTTGGCTTTTCTTTCCTCGGCTGTTTTTCTGTTTTCAGCCTTTTCTTTTTCCTTTTTCTATCCCCTTTTGCGAAATTTAGACTTTTTAAAATCGAAGAAATTTCAGCGGTTTTGCCCCTGGTTTCTTCCTTTTTTAGCCCTAAATTTCGCTCTTTTGTGTCCCCTTTTTGACACGAATTGTGACGCCCACCCTGTTATACAAATTGGAATATTTGTGCCGTATTTCCGTTTTTTCGGCTCTTTTTTAGCCGGAAAGCGGTTCTTTTTGGCCCAAAAGTTTTTCCTCATTTTTTCAACATTTAACAACCCTTTTTCAACACCCAATGTGGACAACTCATAGATTTAGACTTATCCACATTTTTCCCACATCAACATCACAATTCTCCACCCCACTTTTTCCCTTTTGCCAAGAAGGCTCGTCACACTTTTCCACACTTTCCACACCCCCTATTACTATTACTACCCCCGTCTATATCGTCATACTATCATTTCGTCCCTGGCGGGGGCCTTTTGAAAGGAGCTTTTTCACATGAACATCATTTGCGACAAATCCCTGCTTTCCGCAGCCATTGACGGCGTATCCAAAGCAGTATCTCCCCGCTCGCCCATTCCTGCTCTGGAGGGCATCCTGCTAAAAGCCGAAGGATTCCAGCTCACCCTTACCGGCTATGACCTGGAGATGAGCATCACCACCACCATCGAAGCCAACGTACGTCAAAGCGGCGAGATGGTTCTTTCCGCAAAACTGCTGGGCGACATGGTGCGCCGTCTGCCCAGTGGGGAGATTACCATCTGCACCAACGAAAGCGGCAATGCCACCATCAAAGGCGGTGTAGCCGAGTTTGACATCCTTGCCATGAGCAGCTCGGACTACCCTGAACTTCCCAACCATGGAGCGGACCATACCTTAACCATCCAGGCCGGTGTTCTGCGGGACATGATTGAAAAAACCCTGTACGCCGTCAGCCGGGACGACAAAAAACCCGCCCACACCGGCGAACTGTTTGCCATCGAGCCGGATCGCCTTACCGTAGTAGCCCTGGACGGCTACCGACTGGCCATTGTGGAACGTCCGGTGCGAGCAGAAAAAAGCATCCGCATCATTGTGCCGGAAAAAACCCTCACCGAGGTGAACAAACTGCTGGGCGAGGAGGATCAGGAAGTTCGCATCAGCGCAAACCGCCGTTTTGTGGTCTTCCATGCAGGCAGTTACACCATCCTTTCCCGCCTGATTGAAGGCGAATTCCTCAACTATGCCAGCGTGATTCCCTCCACCAGCAAAACCCAGGTGGTGCTGGAAACCCGGGATTTCATTGAAACCATCGAGCGTGCCAGCCTGATCATCACCGAACGGCTGAAAAATCCCCTGCGCATCCTCTTCGACCAAAAAGTCACCGTTCGCTGCCAGACCAGTTTGGGCAAGGTGGTGGATGAATTTGCCGCTGAGATTCAGGGTGAACCGGTGGAAATCGGCTTTAACAACCGCTATCTGCTGGAAGCACTGCGCAATGCCCGTTGCGAAAAGGTTCGCATGGAGCTAAACGGCCCCCTCAGCCCGGTGAAGATTCTTCCCGCTGAAGGAGAGGACTTCATCTACCTGGTACTGCCTGTCCGGTTCAAAAACGACTGATTTTGGGACAAAAAGTTTTCCACATGGACGAATGTTGCGAAAAAACGCCCGTCCAGACCCTTCCTTTAGCATGAATAAAAATGCAATGATTATGCAGTAGTCTTGTTCTTTCCTTGCGCACGCACCAAAACCTGCCGCATGGACGATTGTGCAAACTACAGGAAGAACCGGTGGACTTGGGGCAAAAATTTGCCCAAAAAATTGAGGACCAAACAAAAAAACTGGTCCTCAACCCCTTGCCTTTCACCCCCAAAAAAGGCTAAAATCAAAGTTAGACCCTAAAACGAACGGGAACCTGGCTGAGGGTACAAGGCCGGGGCATCCCACCCAGAGGAGATTGACACCCATGGAACAGATTCAGATTCACACCGAGTACATCAAGCTGGATGCCCTGCTCAAGCTGGCGGGGCTGGTGGAAACCGGCGGCGAGGCAAAACAGCTGATTCAAGCAGGCCAGGTGCTTGTAAACGATGAAGTTTGCACCATGCGGGGCAAAAAGCTGCGCAGTGGCGACCGGGTTACCCTGGATGGCCACACCCTGGTCATTGGCGGCTGAGTACCATGCGAATCTGCGCACTGACGCTGGAGCATTACCGGAACATCCAGCAGGCGGAGTTTCTCCCCGGGCCGGAACTCACCGTCATCTGCGGCCCCAACGGACAGGGTAAGACCAACCTGCTGGAGGCGGTTTGGCTGATGACGGGGGCAAAGAGCTTTCGCACCGCACGGGATGCGGATCTAATCCAGCGGGGCCAGCCCTTCGCCCTTTTGAACGGCCACACCCAAAGCGACGAGGGGGTGGACAGCCGGATTCAGCTGACGGTGGGGGCGGCGGGTAGTAGCCGACCGGGCCGATGTGCCCGGCGCAATGGGGTGGATGTGGGCAGAGCCAGCGCCCTGGCGGGCACCTTCACGGCGGTGGTCTTTGAGCCGGGACACCTGAACCTGGTAAAAGGCGGGCCGGAGGTACGTCGCCGCTTTCTGGATGCGGCACTCTGCCAGCTTTACCCTGGGTACCTTACCACCTGGCGGCGGTACAACCGTCTGCTCACCCAGAAAAATGCTCTGCTTAAGCACTACCACCGCACCCCAGGAGCCAGCGAGATGCTGGATGCCTTTGATGCGGACCTGGCCCGGCAGGGACAGGAGCTGACCGCCCGTCGGGCGGAGTATATGGGACGGCTGGTGCCCTTTACCCAGCACAACTATGCCCAGATCAGCCGCAACAGCGAGGAGCTGGCCATCCGCTTTTTGCCCAGCAGTGGGCCACAGGGGCTGGCGGCCCGGCTTTTGGAAGCCCGCAGTGCGGATTTACGGGCGGGATATTCCACCGTAGGCCCCCACCGGGAGGACTTTGAAATCCTGCTGGCGGGCCAGCCGGCCCGGCTGTTTGCAAGCCAGGGCCAGCAGCGGAGTGTGGTGCTCAGCTTGAAACTGGCGGAGGCCAGCTGCGCCCAGCAGGTGACGGGGGAACACCCGGTGATGTTGCTGGACGACGTGCTCAGCGAGCTGGATGCCACCCGGCAGGAATACCTGCTCACCCGGATGCAGGGCAAGCAGACCATCGTCACTGCCTGCGATTCCAGCTTGTTCCACAAGACACAGGGAAGCATGGTTTGCATGGAACAGGGCAGACTGCGGGTGCTGTAACACACCGCCAGAAGGGAGAAAACCAGCCAATGTATCTACATCTGGGACAGGACTATGTGGTGCACACCGATGACATCATCGGCATCTTTGACATCGAAACCACCACCATCTCCAAGCATACCCGGAGCTTTCTCAGCCACGCCGAGCGGGAAAGCGCCGTTGTTCCCCTCAGCGACGAGCTGCCCAAAAGCTTTGTGCTGACGGATTTTCCCGGCGAAACGGTCTACATCAGCCCCATCTCTTCCAAGACGCTGGAAAAGCGATGCGGGCGGCTGGACCATCTGGGAGCCACCGAACGGTGATGCTCCCGCTTTCATCCATCACCTGGTGGCGGCAAAGGAGGCTGTCCACCTACGGCAAGACACAGGAGGCATGAAATGGCACAGGAAATAAACAAACAGCAGGTGGGCCAGGCCGAGGACTATGACGGCAGCCAGATTCAGGTTCTGGAAGGTCTGGAAGCGGTGCGCAAACGGCCGGGTATGTACATCGGCTCCACCGGCCCCAGAGGACTGCACCACCTGGTGTATGAAATCGTGGACAACGCCATTGACGAGGCGCTGGCCGGCTTTTGCGATCACATTCAGGTCACCATCCAGCCCGGTGATGTGATTGAAGTAACCGACAACGGCCGTGGTATTCCGGTGGACATCCAGCCCAAGCTGGGCATTCCTGCGGTGACGGTGGTCTTCACCATCCTCCATGCAGGCGGCAAGTTTGGCGGCGAAAACTCCGGCTACAAGGTGGCCGGCGGTCTGCACGGCGTTGGTTCCAGCGTGGTAAATGCCCTGAGCGAGTGGCTGGAAGTCACGGTGCGCAAGGGCGGCTGGGAATACCACCAGCGGTTTGAGCGGGGCAATGCGGTCACCGACCTGCAAAAGATTGGCCCCACCACTGCCACCGGCACCACCGTCCGGTTTAAGGCCGACCCCCTGATGTTCACCGAAACCACCCAGTACGACTACGAAACCCTGCTGGTGCGCCTGCGGGAGGAAGCCTTCCTGAACGCCGGGGTGCGCATCACCTTCACCGACGAGCGTCAGGCTGAGCCGGTGGTGGAGAGCATGCACTACGAGGGCGGTATCTCCAGCTTTGTGGAATACCTGCAAAAAAAGCGGGATAACACGGTACTGCATCCCCAGGTCATCCACCTGAAAGGCCAGAAGGACGATATCATTGCCGAGGTGGCCATGCAGTACAACGACAGCTTTAACGAGCTGATTCTCTCCTTTGCCAACAACGTGAACACCCCGGACGGCGGCACCCACGAGGAGGGCTTTAAGAACGCTTTGACCCGTGTCATCAACGATTTTGGCCGGGAAAAGGGCTATCTGAAAGAAAAAGACGAGAACCTGACCGGTGCGGACGTGCGGGAGGGCCTGACCTGTGTCATCAGCGTCAAGCTCACTGAAGCCCAGTTTGAGGGTCAGACCAAGGCAAAGCTGGGCAGCACCGAGGTGCGTGGCCTTGTGTCCAGCATGGTGTACGAAAAACTGAAGGAATTTTTGGAGGAAACTCCCGCCGCGGCCAAGGCCATCTACGAAAAGGCCACCCAGGCCGCCCGTGCCCGTGAAGCCGCCCGTAAGGCAAGGGATTTGGTGCGCCGCAAAAGTGCGCTGGAGTCCAGCCGGATGCCGGGCAAGCTGGCAGACTGCCGGGAAAAGGACCCCTCCAAGACCGAGCTGTACATCGTCGAGGGTGACTCTGCGGGCGGCAGCGCCAAGCAGGGTCGTGACTCCAACATTCAGGCCATCCTGCCTTTGTGGGGTAAGATGCTGAACGTGGAAAAGGCCCGTCTGGACAAGGTGTACGGCAACGAAAAGCTGATGCCGGTGGTGCTGGCACTGGGCTGTGGCATTGGCGAGGAGTTTGACGTAAGCAAGCTGCGCTACCACAAGGTCTTTATCATGGCCGATGCGGACGTGGACGGCAGCCACATCTCCACCCTGCTGCTCACCTTCTTCTTCCGGTTTATGCGCCCCCTGATTGAAGGCGGCTATGTCTACATTGCCCAGCCTCCCCTGTTCAAGCTGGCACGGGGCAAGGATGTGCGCTATGCCTACAACGACGAAGAAATGAGCCGAATCAGCGCCGAGATGGGACAGGGCGTGAAGATCAGCCGATACAAAGGTCTTGGTGAGATGAACCCGGAACAGCTGTGGGAAACCACCATGAACCCGGACAACCGGGTAATTGTGCAGATTTCCATCGAGGATGCACAAAAAGCAGACGAGGCCTTCAGCATCCTGATGGGTGACAAGGTGGAGCCTCGCCGTCAGTTCATCGAAAAGAACGCCAAGTATGCGACTTTGGATGTTTGAGCGAAAGGACCGGTAACCAATGATTGAAAACAAGCCAACAAGCGGCACCCACCTGATTGTGCGGGACGTGAAGGAGGAAATCGAACGGGCATTTTTGGACTACTCCATGTCCGTTATCGTCTCCCGTGCCCTGCCCGATGTGCGGGACGGCCTGAAGCCGGTGCATCGCCGCATCCTGTATACCATGTACGAGCGTGGCAACGACCCCAGCCACCCCTACCGCAAAAGTGCGGATACCGTGGGTGCGGTGCTGGGTTCCTACCACCCCCATGGTGACTCCAGTGTTTACGACGCCATGGTGCGTCTGGCCCAGGACTTCTCCATGCGCTATCCCCTGGTGGATGGCCAGGGTAACTTCGGTAGCGTGGACGGCGACCCTGCCGCTGCCTACCGTTACACCGAGGCCAGAATGAGCAAGATGGCGGTGGAACTGCTCACCGACATCGAGAAGGACACCGTGGATTTTGGCCCCAACTTTGACGAAACAAAAAAAGAACCCACCGTACTGCCCAGCCGCTTCCCCAACCTGCTGGTGAACGGCTCCACCGGTATTGCGGTTGGTATGGCCACCAACATCCCGCCCCACAACCTGGGCGAGGTGATTGACGGCGCCATCGCCCTGATGGAAAACCCGGAGCTGGACCTGGCTGGCCTGATGGAGCACATCCACGGGCCGGACTTCCCCACCGGCGGTGTTATCATGGGCCGCAGTGGCATCCGAGCCGCCTATGCCACCGGACGGGGCAAAATCACCCTGCGTGGCCGGGCGGAAATCGAGGAAAAAGCCAACGGCAGATTCCAGATTATCATCACCGAAATCCCCTACATGGTGAACAAATCCCGCCTGATTGAAAGCATTGCGGATTTGGTCAAGGACAAGCGTGTGGAAGGCATCAGCGACCTGAACGACGAGTCCAACCGCCATGGTATGCGGGTGGTCATCGAGCTGAAGCGGGACGCAAATGCCCAGGTCATCCTGAACCAGCTGTACCGCTACACCCAGTTGCAGGAGACAGTGGGTGTACACCTGCTGGCACTGGACGGGGGCGTGCCCAAAACCATGTCCCTGACCCAGATGATTGAGCGGTATGTGGACTTCCAGCTGGAGGTTGTGCGCCGTCGCACCGCCTACGACATGAAGAAGGCTCAGGAGCGGGCCCACATTCTGGAAGGCTTGAAGCGTGCCACCGACATTGTGGACGAGATTATCGCCACCATCCGGGGCTGCCGTGGCGGCCAGAGCGAGGCCAAACAGGCCATTATGGAGCGGTTCGGCTTTGACGAGATTCAGGCCGCCGCCATCTGCGCCTACCGTCTGGGACAGCTGGCTGGACTGGAAATCCTGAAGATTGAAAACGAGCTGGCAGAGCTGAACCAGAAGATTGCCCAGTGGCAGGAGATTCTGGCCAGCGAAAGCCGTGCCAAACAGCTGGTGAAGGAGGAACTGCTGGCTCTGCGTGACAAGCATGCAGACGAGCGCCGCACCGAGATTGCCACTGTCTCCGGCGAGGTGGACATCGAGGACCTGATTCCGGTGGAGGAATGCGTCTTTACCCTCACCCACGACGGCTACATCAAGCGCCAGCCCAAGGACACCTACCAGGTGCAGAAGCGGGGCGGTCGTGGCATTGCCAGCCTGTCCCGCAAGGAGCAGGACTTTGTGGAGGAACTGTTCATTGGTTCCACCCACGACTACATGCTCTTTGTCACGGACCAGGGACGGGTTTACCGCCTGAAAGGCTACCAGATTTACGAGGGCAGCCGTGCCTCCCGTGGCACCAACATTGTGAACCTGCTGCCCCTGCAGGATGGGGAAAAGGTCACCACCATGTTGCGGATGCCCGCTGAAGAGGCCACCGGCTATCTGGTGATGATTACCCGCAAGGGCCTGATTAAGCGTACCCCCATCGAGGCTTACGCCAACATCCGCAAGAATGGTCTGCTGGCTATCTCCATGTACGAGGACGACCAGCTGGCCTGGACCCAGATTACCAGCGGCGAGGACGAGCTGGTGGTGGCAACCCATGACGGTATGGCCATCCGCTTCTCGGAACAGGATGCCCGCAGCATGGGACGCACCGGACATGGTGTGCGTGCCATCCGTCTGGAGGACGGGGACTATGTGGTGGGCGCTGGCGTGGTGAAACCCGAAGCCACCCTGTTCACCGTCACCGAATCCGGTAAGGGTCGCCGCAGCCGTCTGGAGGATTACCGCATCCAGAGCCGTGGCGGTAAGGGCATCCGCAACTATGGCCTGGGCCAGGTTGCAGGAGTTAAAGTACTCACCGACGAGGATGACATCATCCTCATTAGCCAGGACGGCATCCTGATTCGGATGCACGCCGCTGATATCAACCTGCAAAGCCGCTATGGCAGTGGCGTGCGGGTGATGCGCCTGGGCGAGGGCGACAAGGTTGTCACCGTGGCACGCACCGAGCGTTCCGAGGACGAACCGGTCAGCCAGCCTGAGCAAGAGCCTGAACTTGAACAGGAACCGGAAAACCCGGCGTCTGAACAAGCCTAAGGCACCTTCCTTTTTGGTGGAAACAGGGGAGTTTCACAGTGTTTGATCGCTTCTGTGAGGTTGCTTTTCTTCCCTTTTTTCATATATTCTGCGTATCTTCGAAAGAAGAGGAATCCAGTGTATGCCTTCGCACCGCATACACTGGATTTTCTTTTGTCGCAACATTGCCAAAAATCGGGGGAATTTTTTGGTAGAATGTTTTGACGAACCGGGTGTTGTTGGATATAATGGGAGTGACTATCAATAAAAATAGACGCCCGTCCCGGTGCGTGAACCATAAAGGAGGATTAAGCCATGCACAAGCGGATTGCCGCTTTGATTTTGGCAGGAGTAATGAGCATGATGTTGCTGGCGGGGTGTGACAAATACACCACCCCACAGCTGGACCCAAACAGACCGGTGCTGATTCAGTTTTGGCATCACTACAACGGACAGCAGAAAACCGTAGTGGACAAACTGGTGGAGCAGTTCAACCGCACCGAGGGCCTGGAACAGGGCATTGTGGTGGAGGCACACCACCAGGGAAATGTGCTGGAGCTTCATCAAAAGGTGCTGGATGCGGCCCATGGCAAGCTGGGGGCAGAACCCCTGCCTCACCTGATTACCACCTATGCGGACACCGCCTATGAGCTGGGTGACCAGGGCCTTTTGGTGCAGTTGCGCAGCTATTTCACCCAGCAGGAGCTGGATGCCTTCAACTCGTCCTTCTTGCAGGAAGGGGATGCGGACGCAGACGGTATTGTGGAGGTTCTGCCCGTGTCCAAATCCAGCGAGGTTCTGGCGATAAACCAGGGGATGTGGGGCAAATTTGCGTCCGAAACCGGGGCAAGCCTCCAACAGCTCTCCACCGTGGAAGGACTGGTGGATGTGGCACGCCAGTACTACCAGTGGATTGACTCCAAAACCCCGGACGTGCCAAACGACGGCAAAGCCTTTTATTCATGGGAATCCACCGCAAACTACCTGCTCACCGGCTCCATGCAGCTGGGTCAGCCTCTGATTGAGGAAGGCACGGCGGGCCGGGTGTGGGTGAACCTGAACAAAGAGGTAATGCGCAAGCTGTGGGATAACTATCACTGTCCCATGATTATGGGATGGATGGACGACGGCACTGCCACTGCACTGGATTCGGTGCGGGTGGCGGACACGGTGGGAGCGGTGATCTCCAGCAGTCACGCCGCGTATTTCCCCGACCAGATGTACCTGGACGACTTTAAGAGCTTTTCTGTCACCCCCACGGTGCTGGCTGTGCCCCAGTTTGAGTCCGGCACCCCCACCGTGATGCAACAGGGGGCGGGTATGGCCATTGTAAAAAGCGATGATGCCCAAGAATACGCCGCAAGCCTGTTCCTGAAATGGTGTACCCAGCCGGAGCGCAATGCGGTGTACGCACTGGAATCCGGCTATCTGCCCACCACCCAGGAAGCCCTCACCCCGCAGGCCCTGAACCGGGCGCTGAAACAGCAGCAGGAAAGCCGCCAGCCGCTGATTGAAGCGGTGATAGACATGACCCTCCAGCAGATGAACGAGTGCCAGGTCTATGTAAGCAAGGGACTGGATGGCGCCCGGGAAGTGCGGGAGGTACTGGAATCCTTCCTGAAGGACACCGCCAAGGCGGACCGGGCGGTGGTGGAAGAGCAGCTCAGCCAGGGGGTAAGCCTGCAGGAGGCCACCCAGTGGTTCATGAGCGATGAGTATTTTGACCAGTGGTACAGTCAATTGGAGCAAAAGCTGGCCCGTGCCACTGGTGGCAACTGAAAGGAGGGGTAAGCGATGCGACAATCACACAAAAAGCGACGCAGTGCCATCGTAACCATTGCAGGCTTTCTGATGGGGGTACTTATCGTCCAGAGTGTGCTGTTTTTAGGGCTTATCCTGTTTGGCGGAACCATCGAGCAGTTGCGTATCAATGCGGTGGAAAGCCTTTCCAAGTCCACCGAAAACCGAAAAAACTATCTGGAAAGCCAGATGGTGGAAACCTGGGGCAACCTGGGTCTGGCCCAGGTGGTAATCAGCGAAACCATCAAGACGTATTTGGAAGAACACAGCATCACGCCCGGTGATTTGCAGATGAACGACCCGCTCACCGAGGAGTTGCTGGAAAAACTTTCTCCGGAATTGATTAACCTGATTCGCACCAACAAGGTGACGGGTTCTTTTATCATCTTCACCCGCCATGCCATGGAAAACCAGGATGCCACCGGCAAGCCTTTGGCCTACCAGCCGGGGGTGCATTTCCGGGACATGGACCCCACCCACAACCCCCCAGGGGATGAAAACGATGACATCCTGCTGGAGCGTGGCCCGGTGGAGCTGCTGCGCAATCTGGGGGTAACGGCGGACACCAGTTGGCGGCCGGGTTACTCCCTGCTTGCCCTGGACAGTGCCTACTACAACCCTCTGCGTGCCGCCCAGGAGCATCCCGGGATGAACGTGCGGGATATGGGCTACTGGACACCGCTGGACCTTCTGCCCGGGGACAGCAGCTGGGTTACCACCTATACCCATCCCCTGCTGGATGAAAACGGCGAGGCCTATGGCCTGCTGGGCGTGGAAATCATGACCGAGTACATCCATACCCTGATGCCCAGCCAGGAGCTGAACGAAGCCCAGCAGGGCTCCTATATTCTGGCGGTAAGTGCGGCGGAAAACGAAGGCAACGATGTACACGGCTATCAGGTGGTGGCCCTCAGCGGCCCCAAGGCAAGCCAGGTATTTTCGGTGGGTGACATCTTCCGTCTCACCAAAGAGCCGGACTATAGTAATATCTATCGGTTTGACAGCCGTCGGGTGGAGGGAGTGCACTATGCCAGCCTCCACGAATTCACCCTGTACAACCCGGATTTCCCCATGGAGGGCGATACCTGGGTGTTGCTGGGGGTCATGGACGAGACAACCCTGTTTGACTTTGCCAACGGTACCGTGCGCAACCTGCTGGTTTTGGTTGCCATTGGTCTGGTTTGCGGTCTGGGATTGAGCATCTGGGCTGGACATCGATTTGCCCGCCCCTTTGTCCAGTTGACCAAGGAAGTGCAACAGCTTGACCCCACCAAGGCGGTCCAGCTCACCCGCACCAACGTGGAAGAGGTGGACAATTTGGCCTGGACGGTGGAACGGCTCAGCCGGGACGTGGCCGCCAGTGCAGGACGACTCAGTCAGGTGATTCGCATTGCGGACCTGTCCATGGCGGTATTCCGCTTTGACGTAAAGGTACAGGAACGGGTGGACTACACCGACAACCTGATGCGGTTGTTTGGTCAGCCTGAACCGCTCCATCCTCTGACCAGTGCCCAGTTCAAAGCCTTTTTGCGCACCATGGATAAGTACATCGACGAAAAAACCGAGGACACCGCCCTGTATCACATCAACGCAGGCCAGCCGGACGAGCGGTGGTTGCGTTGCAAGGCGAGCTGGGATGGAGACACCATCATGGGCGTGCTGATGGACGTAACCCGCACCGTAAAACAGCGCAAACGGCTGGAGTACGAGCGGGACTATGACCTTCTGACCAACCTTTTGAACCGTCGTGCCTTCCAGCACCAGCTGGAAGAGCTGTCCCGGCGGGAGGATTTGGGTGTTGCGGTTATGGTGATGATTGACCTGGACGACGTGAAGTACGTCAACGACACCTACGGACACGACAGCGGCGATGCCTACATCTGCTGTATGGCGGACGTAATGCGCACCCTGCCCCAGAAAAACCGGGTGGCAAGCCGTATCTCCGGCGATGAATTCTATCTCTTCCTGTATGGACGCTCCAGCAGGGAGGAACTGCTGGAAGAGCTGAACGAGTTTGAGCGCAAGGTGGATGCCGCCACCGTGGCACTGCCCGGCAAACCCCACTACCGCCTGCGGGCTTCCATGGGTGCGGCCTGGTATCCGGATGACAGCATGGATTTGTTCACCCTGCGCCGCTATGCGGACTTTGCCATGTACGAAATCAAGCATGGACAAAAGGGTACCAGCCACAGCTTCAACCGGCAAAGCTATGAACGGAACGCCTACCTGCGCTTTAGCAGTGGCGAGCTGAACCGGATTCTGGAGGAACAGGCTCTTGACTATATGTTCCAGCCCATTGTACGGCTCAGCGATGGCCACGTTGTGGCCTATGAAGCCCTGATGCGTCCCCGTTCCGAGGTTCTGCGCAGTCCGCTGGACTTCCTGCGGATTGCCCGTGCCCAGTCCAAGCTGGGCGAGGTGGACGATTTGACATGGCGCCTGTCTGCCACCATCTTCTTCAAGCAGTACAATCCCCCTGAGGACACCATGCTGTTCATCAACTCCATCCCCACCTATCTGACCTCGTCGGATAAATACAAGCAGTTTGGCAAGGACTTCCGTCCCTACCTGAACCGGATTGTTATGGAACTGACCGAGTCGGATGAGATGGACAACGACGTGTTGCGCCAGCGCCAGCAGATTTCCGAGCGAGCCGGCATCCGCACCGCTCTGGACGACTTTGGCACCGGTTACAGCAACGACTCCGCCCTGCTGAACATCCGACCCAGCTTTGTGAAGGTGGACATGAGCCTGATTCAGGACATTGACAGCGACGAGCACAAGATGACCATGGTAAGCAACCTGATTCAGCTTTGCCACGACATGGGCGCTCAGGTCATTGCGGAGGGCATCGAAACCGCCGAAGAGCTGAAAACCCTGATTCGTCTGGGTGCAGATTTTGGTCAGGGCTACCTGCTGGCCCGTCCTGCCTTCCAGCTGACCTGGCCGGAAGAGGGTGTCTGCAACCTGATTGAAGCCACCTACCAGGAGGTTCATTCCGAGGAACATGAGGGCGAGTAACCGGCGGCGACGGTTTGGCCGAGTTGCTTGGTACTCGCCACATCCCTACACGGGTAGTTTTCCCAAAAAATCACAAACCCCCACGGCACGCTTTGCGTGCCGTGGGGGTTTGCTTTATCTTAAAACGAATTTGGGTGATTCACAACCCATCTTGTCTTGTTTCGAAGGATTTCGAAGGATTTGAGAATCTACCTGCGAAGGATTTCGAAGGATTTTTATTTTCCTGCGGGGATAAAGTCATTTTCCCGGCCGCCTAAGCATCTTGCTCAGCTGGCCTTTCTGCTTCAGGGCGTACACCTTCAGCAAGCCCGCCACCGTCTTGCTGTCCCGAATTTTACCGGACAGCACAAGGGAAACCGCCTTTTCAAATTCCGTGGCTTCTACCGTCAAAAACTCGTCCTCGTCCGGCTCAAGCTGGCAAGGGGAAAGCCCCGTAGCAAGCCAGGTGTAAATCACCTCGTCACAGTATCCCACCGTGGGATAGATGGGGCCAAGGTCAAAGTACCGCTGGGCGGACAGGCCGCATTCCTCCCCCAGCTCCCGCTGAGCCGCCAGCAGAGGGTTCTCTCCCGGCTCCAGCTTGCCGGCGGGCAATTCCCAAAGTTCCTCCCCAAAAGGATAGCGAAACTGCCGCACCAGATAAACCCGCTCTTGTTCATCCAGTGCCACCACGCAAGCGCCGCCCGGGTGGTGAATCACCTCACGCTGGCTGGTTCTGCCGTTTTCCAGCTGTACTTTATCCACGTTCAGCCGTACAACCCGCCCTTTGTACACCGTTGTCTTGGACAGCGGTTTTTCCCAATGTTTCATGTGAATTGCCCTCCCTTTTTTGCCACAAGCTACTGCCGGGGAATGCAAGGAACCTTCCCCAAAAATGTAAATTGCCACAAGGGCGGGGCGCCCTGCCCCACAAAGGAGGCCGGATGCCGGAGTGCCAATGGGATACCGCCCTATTCTTTCATCTTAATCCCCGGTTGGCTCCGGTGTCAATACGGGGGACAAACCTGCCGGGTTTTTCTGTTGGATAAAAAACAGAGAACTGGAAAAAACCTGTTAAAAACGATTTACTTTACAAGGAGCTTTTGGTAAAATAGGTATGTAATAGCGCCCACTCCCCTATGTCATTGGGGCAGGACGTTAAATACTAAGTTATGGAGGAAGAAACATGCCTAGAGCAAAACAGTCTATGGATGGCAACACCGCTGCGGCTCACGTAGCCTATGCGTTTAGTGAAGTTGCTGCTATCTACCCCATCACCCCGTCCAGCCCTATGGCGG